>CAJOPN010000158.1 GCA_905236285.1 uncultured Selenomonadaceae bacterium
AAAATCGGCTCGGAATGTGAATTTAAAATTGCATCGTATGAACAAATATCACCCGTAACAAATTCTTCGATAACATGAGGAATTTTATTTTGATTGGCAAAAAAATTTTTTAAATCATTTTCATCAGAAATTTTTATCGTATCGGTCGCACCGACACCAATATCAGGTTTGGCAATAACAGGATAACCTACTTCAGCGATGAAATTTTTGGCGGAATCAAAATCAATGACTTTATGAAGACGTGCGGTAGGAATTTCGGCAATTTGATAAAATTTTTTCATTTCTGATTTATTCTTAAATCGACTGATATTTTCAAAAAATTCGCCGGTAGTTACATAAAAATCAGTTCGCAATTTCGCATCCTGTTCGAGCCAAAATTCATTATTCGATTCAATCCAATCAATTTTGCCGTATTTAAAACTGAAAAATGCAACCGCTTTAAAAATTTCGTCATAATTTTGAAGATTTTCAAGAAAATAATATTCAGTCAAAGAATTTTTTAAATTGACGGATAAATTTTCAAAAGGAGAATCTCCGATACCCAGAACATTCACGCCGTTTTTTTTGAGACGATCGCAAAAATTCCAATAATGTTTTGGAAAATTTGGGGAAATAAAAATAAAATTCATAATTAAACCTCCAAAAATTTCGGCAGGAAATATAAAATTTGTTTTTTCCACCAATACCAATCGTGATCGACATCATATCCCCAGAAATCAGTCAAAGCATTAATTTTTTTCTCATTGAAAATATTGCGCATGATTGATGTCGTCCGCCTGCCTTCTTCTTCCCAGTTTCCTTGACCGACGCACAAAATTATTTTTTTGGAATTGTAAATTTTAATGTAATCGTGATCTTTAGGCATATTTGAAAGAAAATCAGTCGGAGAATTGTTATAAAGAACAGGATTCATCCAGCCGTCGAAAAAAAATTTTGCATCATAAACGCCGGACAAAGACAAAAAACCGGCAAAAAGTTCGGGCCGACGAAAGAAAACTATTGCAGAATGAAAACCGCCGAGACTGCAGCCGACGGTAACAGGTAATTTATTATTTCTTTGACGAATGAAAGGCAAAACTTCTTCAATAATATAATTGTAATAATTTTCCTGACGATCGGCTCTCCAAATCTTGTCTCCCCAAACATTTGACCAAGTTTCTTGATCTACGGTATCGACGCAGAAAAGTTGAATTTTTTCATCGTCAATAAAATTTTTAAGAGTTTCAATCATACCGAAATTTTCAAAATTATCGCTCATGGCATCCTGAGTCGGAAAAACCAAAACAGGCAATCCGGATTCGCCGTAAGTTTTGACAGTCATATTTCTGTGCAAATATTTACTGAAAAAATAATTGTTTTCGATTTTCAAAATAAATCACCTCAAATAATAACAGATTCATTGCGTTTGGCAGCATTTTCAAGAATTTTTGTTTTATCTCCGTCGAAGCCGTAAATTTTATGAATAAAAACGAAAGCATTATCTCCTTCGTGAAGAGGAATTTGTTCCAAGCCGCGAAATCCTCGCAAAATTTGCCCTTTAACTTCAACATCAATTTGAAAAGAACTGCCGCGAAAATAAGTACCGCGAACAATCCCTTTCTCAGTTGTAATCGGCATAGGTTGAGGCATTTCGTCAATATTTGCCGCAATTTCCAAAAATTCCGGTCTTAAAATTCCTTCATGGCTTTCATATTCGTCAAAGCCTTTGAAAATCGTAAAATCGGGGACTTTAACTGAATCGCCGATAAATTTGGCAACGAACGGTGTTTTTGGATTTTGATAAATTTCTACGGGAACACCAGCTTGTTCAATTCTTCCGTGATTCGTAATTATTATTTCGTCTGCAACTTCAACAGCCTCATCTTGATCGTGAGTAACGAAAATTGAAGTTATTCCGAGTTTATGAATTGTGAATTTGAGCCAAGTTCGCAATTCTTGTCTGACTTTTGCATCAATGGCGGCGAAAGGTTCATCGAGAAGTAAAAGCTGAGGATTTGGAGCGAGTGCACGAGCAAAAGCAACTCTTTGACGTTGACCGCCGCTTAATTGCAAAGGATAACGACTTGTAAAATTTTTCAAGCCGATCAGTTCAGCAAGTTCTTCAACGCGATCTTTAATTTCGGATTTTGATTTTTTTTGAACTTCAAGACCGAAAGCAATATTATCAAAAACAGTCATATGTTTAAAAAGAGCGTAAGATTGAAATAAAAAACCGATTCCGCGCTGTCCCGGAGACAGATTATTAACTTTGCGTCCGCCGATGAAAATATCACCGCTGTCAGGATTTTCAAGACCGGCAATCATTCTTAAAATTGTAGTTTTACCTGATCCGCTCGGTCCGAGCAATCCGATCAATTTTCCTTTTTCGACATTAAAAGAGACATTATCGGACGCTTTAAAATTACCAAAATTTTTATATATATTTTTCAATTCGACTTCGTAAATCAAAATTATCATCTCCATTCACTTAAATTTTAATTAAAATTCAAAGTAAATTTAAAAAATTTTTTAATTTTGAGAAATAATCGTCTGAGAATTTACATTTGTATTGTCCGAATCGCTGTTTGTATTTGATGCTTCAATAATTTTATTTTCTTTGCCGGCATTTTCAACAATATTTCTTAGAATCAAAATAATAATTGCGAGAAAAACTAAAACCGAAGCAACCGCAAAAGCCGCTGTAAAATTATATTCATTATATAAAATTTCGATATGAAGAGGCAATGTATTGGTTTTGCCGCGAATGTGACCGCTGACGACCGAAACCGCACCGAATTCACCGAGAGCGCGAGCAGAGCAGAGAATAATGCCGTAACTCAAAGCCCATTTAATATTAGGCAAAGTAACTTTTCTGAAAATAGTCCAGCCGTCAGCTCCCATAGTAGCCGCTGCCTCTTCTTCACTTCTTCCTTGATTTTCCATAACGGGAACCAATTCACGCGTGATAAATGGAAAGGTAACAAAAACTGTCGCCAAAATTATTCCCGGGACGGCGAAAACGATTGCGATATTATAATCTTGCAAAATTGAATAAATCGGACTCATTCGACCGAAAAGCATTATGAAAAATAATCCGGCGACGACAGGAGAAATTGCAAATGGTAAATCAATCAGCGATCCTAAAAAAGTTTTGCCGCGAAAATCAAATTTTGTCAAAAGCCATGCCGATGCAATTCCGAAAATTGTATTTAAAATTACAGCAAAAATTGTCGCCTCAATCGTCAAATATAATGCTTTTAATGCAAAAGGTTCGGTAAGAGATTTTAAATAAACGTCAAAACCTTTGGCGAGAGCCTCTTTGGCAACCAAAATAAGAGGCAGAACAAGCATAATGAATAAAAAAGCAGCCGCAAGAAATATCAGCGTATTTTTAATAAATTTTGATTCACGCACTTTTAACACCTCCGCCGATCTTTTTTAATTGATGAGATTGATAACTGTGAATACCGAGCAAAATTGCAAGAGACAAACTCATCATAAAGATAGCGATTGCCGCCGCCGATTGATAGTCAAATTGTTCCAATTTCGTCATAATCATAAGCGGAGCAATTTCTGTTTCATAAGGCATATTACCGGCGATAAAAACAACGGAACCGTATTCACCGATGCCGCGAGCAAATGCAAGCGCAAAACCTGTTAAAAGCGGTGAAATTAATTCGGGAAAAATGATTTTGTTGAAAATCGTGAAATTATTTGCGCCGAATAAATTTGCAGCCTCTTCAAGCTGAGGATCAATTTCTTTCAAAACAGGCTGAACACTTCTTGCAACGAAAGGAATACCGACAAAAATCAATGCGATTGTAATTCCGAAAGGAGAAAATGCAGATTCGATTCCGATTGAATATAAAATTTTTCCTAAAAAACCGTTTTCAGCGTAAAGAGTTGTTAAAGCGATACCTGCAACGGCGGTAGGAAGAGCAAAGGGCAAATCAATAAGTGAATCCAAAATTTTACGGCCTCTGAAATCATATCGAACCAGAACCCAAGCGAGAATTAATCCGAAAATGGAATTTATAATCGCGGCAGCCAGAGCACAGAAAAAACTTATTCCGTAAGCGTGAACATTTCTGTAATCGGTAACTGCAGCGAAAAATTTTTCAAAACCCATTCCTCCGGTAAAAAGAATAAAAGCGGCAAGAGGAATGAAAAGAAATAAGCTTACAAAAGTTAAAGTTATCCCCAAAGTTAAATGATAACCCGGAATTACATCAAAATTTTTCATCAGATCACCTTATTTTTGATAAATTTGATCAAAAGTGCCGCCGTCAGCAAAATGTTCATCGTGAGCCTTAACCCAGCCGCCGAATTTGTCTTTAATCGTGAAAAGTTTCAAAGGCTTAAAAGTGTTGCTGTATTTTTCGAGAATTTTTTGATTTCGCGGACGATAAAAATTTTGAGCGGCAATTTCCTGACCTTCATCTGAATAAAGATATTTGATGTACTCTTCGGCAATGTCGCGAGTACCTTTTTTATCGACAATTTTATCAACGACTGCAACGGAAGGTTCAGCCAAAATTGAAATGGACGGTGTAATAATTTCATAATCATCGGGAGAATCTTTCATGGATAAAAGAGCTTCATTTTCCCAAGCAATTAAAACATCACCTTGACCGCGTTGAACAAATGAAGTCGTTGCACCGCGAGCACCGCTGTCAAGAACTGCAACATTGGAAAACATTTTTTTGATAAATTCTTTTATTTTTGTCTCATCGCCGTTAAATTTTTCGCTTGCAAATTCCCAAGCCGCAAGATAATTCCATTGAGCACCGCCTGAAGTTTTCGGATTCGGAGTAATAATTGAAATATCATCGCGAATTAAATCGTCCCAATCGTGAATATTTTTTGGATTGCCTTTTCTTACCAAAAATACGATTGTTGAAGTGTAAGGCGAAGAATTATCCGGAAATTCATTTTCCCATCCGTCATTGATTAATCCGTTATTTTTAATTTCTATGACATCATAAGCAAGAGCGAGAGTCACGACATCAGCCTCAAGACCTTCAATGACTGCACGAGCCTGTTTGCCGCTGCCGCCGTGAGATTGCGTCAATGTAACTTCACTTTTTCCAAGTTCTTTAGTCCAATGTTCATGAAATTTTTCATTGTAATTTGCATAAAGTTCGCGAGTCGGATCGTAAGAAACATTTAAAATTTCTTTTTTATCTTCAGAATTTGCTGCAGAATTTTCATCACCGCAACCGACAATCAATCCGGCTGAAAAAATAAATCCTGTAACAATCAATGCACGAAATTTTTTTGAAAACTTAAACATAAAAATCACTCCCAAAAATAATAAAAAACCCGCAAACTCAAAAATTGAGTTCACAGGCTTTCGTTGACGAATCACCTTAAAACATTCTTAATTGATATGTTTTAGATAATAACAAATTTTTTTTATTTTGTCAACTGTTCTGCTATTTTTTTATAAATTATTATGCATTTTGTTTTACTGTTGAAAACGTTTTAAAATTAACATGGCATCACCGAAAGAAAAAAATCTGTAACGTTCCTTGACAGCCTCACGATAAGCACGAAGAATAAAATCACGACCCGCAAAGGCACTAATCAGCATTAACAGAGTAGATTTCGGAAGATGAAAATTTGTAATGAGAGAATCGACGACATTAAATTTGTAACCCGGATAAATAAAAATTTTGGTTGAATCACTTCCGGCATTTAAATGACCGTCGAAAAAAGCCGATTCCAAAGTACGAACGGAAGTAGTACCGACAGCAATCACACGGCGATTATTTTTTTTTGTCAGATTAATTAAATCAACTGTACTTTGAGGAATTGAAAAAAATTCTTCGTGCATATTATGATCTTCGATATTTTCAACATTGACAGGACGAAAAGTACCGAGACCGACATGCAAAGTTACGAAACCGAGATTGACACCGAAATTTTTTAAATCATTCATCTGTTCATTAGTAAAATGTAATCCTGCAGTAGGAGCGGCAGCAGAACCTCTTTCACGATTGTAAACCGTTTGGTAGCGTTCGGAGTCTGACAATTTTTCGTGAATGTAAGGAGGCAGGGGAGTTTCACCGAGCCGATCCAAAATTTGTTCAAAAACGCCGTCAAAAACAAATTCGACGACGCGGCCGCCAAAATTGGTATGAGAAACGACATTGCAGGATAAATCATCATCAAAAATAATTTTATTGCCGACGAGAGCCTTTTTACCGGGTTTAACCAGAGTTTCCCAATGAGAAAAATCAAGTCTTCGCAGCAAAAATATTTCAACTCGTGCGCCCGATTCACGATGACCGATTAAACGAGCGGGAATAACGCGAGTATCATTAAAAATTAAAGTATCGCCGGCATTTAAAAAATTTTTCAAATCATAAAAATGATGATGAGAAATTTTTTCGGCAATCGGATCAAGAACCATTAAACGAGAAAAATTTCTTGGTTCAATCGGAGTCTGAGCAATCAATTCTTCAGGCAAATTATAATCAAAATCAGATAAAAGCATTAAAAAAATTTTCACCTCAAAAAATAATTTTAAACAATTTTAAAATGAATTAAAAAAAAATATTCGGCAAAAAAATCCGTCAACGAGAAGTCAACGGAAAATTTTTTGAAAAAATTTTTTGAAATTAAATTGTATGGAGTTGAATGGAACTTGTGCCGCCGGTACCGTATTTGATACCTGAAGTTAACACGGTGAGATCGCCTTTTTCTACGAGACCGCGTTCCAAAGAACTTGCAGCAGAGAATTTAATCATTTCTTCAGGATTCATCCAGGGCACGCCGGGAATAGTGAAAACTCCCCAGCGAAGATTTAAATGACGAGCGACCATAAGATTCGGAGCAAAAGCAATAATATCAGCTTTCGGACGATATTTTGAAACGACGCGAGTTGTATAACCGGATTTAGTCGGAGTGATGATAGCCTTTGCATCGAGTTCGTAAGCAAGTTGAACGGTAGCATGAGCAATCGCATCGGTCTGTGAATATTTATGTCCCATTCCCTTAGTCAAGAAAATTTCTTTGTATTCAAGAGACTCTTCCATACGCAAAGCAATTTTTTTCATTGTAGCGACAGCCTCGACGGGATATTTTCCGCTTGCAGTTTCGCCGCTCAACATTATAGCATCTGCGCCGTCGAGAATTGCATTGCCGACATCAGAAACTTCAGCACGAGTCGGACGAGGATTTTCAGTCATTGATTCGAGCATTTGAGTTGCAACGATAACCGGTTTTCCTGCAGCATTACATTTTTTGATGATTTGTTTTTGAATGATCGGAACATCTTCAGCAGGAATTTCAACACCGAGATCACCGCGTGCAACCATAATTCCGTCAGCCGCTTTAATAATTTCGTCGATATTTTGAACGCCTGCGAGATTTTCAATTTTTGGAATAATTTCCATATGACCGCCGTGTTTTGCAATCAAATCGCGAATTTGTTCAACGTCCTCAGCTCTTTGAATGAAAGAGGCGGCAACAAAATCCATATCATTTTCAACACCGAAAATTAAATCTTTTTCATCTTGTTCGCTGATTGCAGGAAGGCCAAGTTCAACACCGGGTGCAGCAACTCTTTTTCTTGTTGACATTTTTCCTGAATTTAAAATTTTGGTAATAATGTCCTTGCCTTTAATTTCTTCAACGAGAAGTTCAACAAGACCGTCTGAAAGAAGGAGTTTATTTCCGGGTTTAACTTCCTTGTACAATTTTTTGTGATTGACGCTGACATGAGTTTCATCACCGGGCTCATCGGAATATGTGAGCGTGAATTTTTTTCCTGCCTCAAGATTTACGCTGCCGTCTTTGAACTCTCCAAGTCTCATTTCGGGACCTTTGGTATCCAAAATCAATGAAATAATTTTTTCGGTTTTCTTTGCCGCTTCACGAACGCGATTAAGTCTCTTGAGATGTTCATCATGAGTACCGTGCGAAAAATTGAAACGAGCGCAATTCATGCCGTTTTCAATTAATTTTTCAACGACACCTTCAGCATCGGTAGCCGGTCCCTGTGTGCAGATAATTTTTGTTTTCTTCAGCATAAAATAATCCTCCAAACTTTTTTTATTTTCCACCGCTTATTGCGATAAGTTTTTTCTCGGTATTTTTATAAGTATCGACTTCAAAAATTCCTTGAACAAGAAAATCATTAATAGAATCAATTTTTGCAATCGCCTGATCAATTCGTTTGCTTGAACCTTTGACATAAGCTCCGATATGAATTAAATCTTCAGCGTCTTTGTAAACTGCCATCAATGCACGCATATTTTGAGATGCCTGAAGATGTTCCTTGCTTACCACTTCATTCATAACACGGCTTACACTTGCAAGAACATCTATTGCGGGAAAATGATTTTGCGCAGCGATTGAACGACTCAAAACAATGTGACCGTCGAGGATGGAACGAACGGCATCGGCAATCGGTTCATTCATATCATCGCCGTCAACCAAAACCGTATAAATTCCCGTGATTGAACCTGTGTCGGAAGTGCCGGCTCGTTCAAGAAGTCTGGGCAGAAGAGCAAAAACCGAAGGAGTATAACCGCGAGTTGCAGGAGGTTCTCCAATCGTCAAACCGACTTCACGCTGTGCCATTGCAAAACGTGTTACCGAATCCATCATCAAAATTACTTTATGTCCTTTGTCTCTGAAATATTCTGCAATCGCCGTGCCTGTCATAGCTCCTTTTATTCTGACAAGTGCCGGTTGATCTGAAGTCGCGACAACGACAACCGATCTTTTTAAACCTTCCTCACCCAAGTCACGTTCAATAAAATCTCTGACTTCTCTGCCGCGTTCACCGACCAAAGCTATAACGCTTATATCTGCCTCAGTATTTCTTGCAATCATTGAAAGAAGTGTCGATTTTCCGACTCCGCTGCCTGCCATTATTCCGATTCGCTGACCGTCTCCGAGAGTCATTAAGCCGTCAATCGCTCTGACTCCGACATAAAGAGATTGATTTATTCGCGGACGAGTCAACGGAGGAGGCGGAGGAGCTTGCAAAGGATATTCGATTTTTGAAAGTATTGGACCTTTTCCGTCCATAGGATTTCCCAAGCCGTCAAGAACTCTTCCCAAAAGTTCATCGCCGACTTTGACCTGCAGCATTTTTTGAGCGGCGATCACTTCACAACCGGGACCTACTCCCTGCATTTCTCCGATTGCCATTAACATTACGAATCCTTCACGAAATCCGACGACTTCGGCAGGAATCGGTGCGTATGATTCAATTTTTGAGATTACATAACAAAGTTCGCCGACACTTACGGGAGGTCCTTGCGATTCAATGACCAATCCGACTACCTGTGTAACTTTGCCTGTCAATTTTATCGTTTTCGCTTCTTTTATAACGTCTTTCAGCTTTTCCAAATTTATATCATTTTTAATTGTCGCCATTTTTCTCTCCGCTCTAAAATTTTTTTAAAATCGAAGATACGTTTTCAATTTTTTTAAATCAATGTCAGTAGAAATTTCGGGATGCTTACGTAAATAATGCTGTTGTTCTTCATCAGCCGCCGTGAATTTTTTCAAACGACTTGCACGAGCCAAACATTTACGCGCAAATTTCGGATTGCTGTTTGGATCATTCAAAGTTAAGCCGACACATGAAACTGCTGGCTGCTTGCCGCGATTTGCAATAAAATTTAAATGCAGTTCAACTTGCGGCTCATCTTCTCCGCTCACATAATAAACGCCTGTTTTTTGCGTGTAAGGATCGACTACTGCAAATAAAATATCCATTAACATTGACAAATCCATTTTTTTAGGATTGAAAACAATTTCAACTCCATCAGAATTTATATCGTCGACAGTTTCAATGTAACCGACTGCCGTACTCATCACGCCGGGAACATCAGAAAATACTTCCTGCAATTCGTGATAATCTCCGCCGCTGAAATAAATTTTTTTCGTATACATATTTTCACCTGATTGTAATTTTATGTTAATTTTCTTCATTGAAAAAATTTTTCCTCTTTTAATTTGCATTGTTAAAAAATTTTTGAATCTTTCTGATTGACAAATTGTTTTATAATATTTTTTGAGGTGATGAAATTTGAAACAAAATTTATTCAGAGGATTTTGGAATTTGTTTAAAGTTTATTGGTCGAGCGAGGAAAAATGGAAAGCGCGAGGACTTTTAAGCGTCGTAATTGCTTTAAATTTCGCAATGGTCTACCTTCTCGTTCAACTTAATGATTGGTATAACGAATTTTATAATGCTCTTCAAAATTATGAACAAGATTTATTTTGGCCTCTCGTCGGAAAATTTTCCTTGCTAGCCTTCACATATATTTTGATAGCAGTTTATGCAATTTATTTGCGTCAAATGTTACAAATAAAATGGCGTACATGGATGACCGAAAAGTATTTAAAATCGTGGCTCAATAAGCAAGTTTATTACAGATTACAGCTTACAAGCGGAGCAACTGACAATCCCGATCAGCGTATTTCTGAAGATATAAATCAATTTGTTTCGCTTACTCTTCAATTACTAATAGGATTTTTGAAACAAATGACTACTCTCGTTGCATTCGGATTTGTACTTTGGAATCTTTCAGGCGAATTTTCTTTAAATCTCGGCGGATTTGAAATTGTAATTTACGGATATATGTTTTGGTTTTCATTGATTTATTCGGGAATAGGTACAATTTTGGCGCATAAAGTCGGAAAAAAATTAATCGGCTTGAATTTCGATCAGCAAAAATTTGAGGCGGATTTTCGATTTAACATGATGAGAGTCAGAGAAAATTCGGAATCAATAGCATTTTATCGCGGCGAATCGGCAGAAATGGAAGGATTTTCAGAAAAATTTTCAAGAGTTATAAAAAATTATTGGCAGTTGATGAAAAAGACAAAGCATTTAAATTTTTATGTCAATGGTTATGCACAACTGGCAATAATAGTTCCGTTGATAATGGCAGCACCCAGATATTTCAGAAATGAAATGCAGCTCGGCGGATTAATGCAGACAATTTCGGCATTCGGAAGAGTTCAGGACGCTTTGAGCTATTTCGTAGAATCATATGACACAATCGCGAATCTTGCAGCAGTAGTCAGTCGTCTTGCAGGTTTTACTGAACATGTTGAAGAATCGATTGAAATAGAAGATAAAGTTGAACGAAAAAATTCGGTCGAAAAAAAATTGTCACTCGAAAATTTGACCGTGAAACTTCCGAACGACAAAATTTTAATAAAAAATTTAAATTTGGAATTAAAAGAATCAGAAAGATTAATGATAACCGGACCAAGCGGCTGCGGAAAATCGACATTTTTAAGAACGCTTGCAGGAATTTGGTTTTATTCTGAAGGAAAAATCATTTTGCCGAACGATTCAAAAATTTTATTCCTTCCTCAACGTCCGTATTTGCCGCTCGGAACATTGAAACGTGCTTTAATTTATCCTTCAACCGAAAATATTTCGGACGAACAATTGAAAGAAATTTTAAAATCAGTTGACCTGCCGAATTTGATGACAAAATTAAATGAAGAAGACGATTGGAGCAGAATACTTTCATTAGGTGAACAGCAGAGACTGGCATTTGCAAGAGTGATATTGAATGAACCGAATTATTTATTCATGGACGAGGCAACCAGCGCACTTGATGAGCCGCGTGAACAGGAGATGTATGAACTTCTTCACAAAAAATTTCCGAAAATGACGATAATCAGCGTCGGTCATCGCTCAACATTGAACAAGCAGCATGATTTAATTCTTGCAATCAATTCGGATAACGATTATAATGTAAAAAATATTTAAAAAATTTTCGAGGAGGGTATTCTTCATGTTAAAAAAATTTTTTTCAACGTTCGTTTTATCGTTGATGATGTTGTTTGCAATCAATTCTCAAGCGTCGGCTTACAATGTCGCGGTAATTTTGGATACTCCTGCAGGAATGTTTTCAGATCCCGAAAAAGTTTATCAGACCGTTCAAGAATCACTTAATAATATTTTCGGTTCGTCTTATGACATTATGCCACTCGGTGAAACTGATTCATACGTTCAAATTTACCGTGAAGAACATGACATGGTTTACACAGCCGACATTGACGATTCAACTCAGACCAGTACCAGAAATTTACTGCTTAAAAAAGAAGATGTAAATAACATTTGTAAGCACTTCGGCACGCCGCATTTGGTTTATATTCGTGTAACGAGTACTGCACCGACACTTTCAGGCGGTTGGTTTACTGCAAGTCAAAAAGTAAATATGACTCTTGATTTCAGAGTTTGGTCAGATACAAAAGCAGATTTCACTTACACAAAAAGAGCAATGGCAAAAGGAACATCAACGACAGTTTATGCCGGCGGATTCGGAAGTGCAAGTCATGCAATCGTTAAGGCATTGAAAAAAGGTCTTGCTGAAATTGAAAAAGATTCCACAAAAATAAAATTGATGATGGTCGATTAAATTAAAAAAAAATCTCTTCGCAAAATTTTTAAGCGAGGAGTTTTTTTTATTCGTTAAAATAGAAATTTTTGTTTTCGCATGTGAATATTCATCAAAATTGCAATCGCCATTATATTTGTCGTTAATGAACTTACGCCGTAACTCATCAGCGGCAAAGGTATTCCCGTTACCGGCATGATTCCTGTTGTCATTCCGACATTGACAAGAACATGAAACGCAAGCATTGAAGTGATTCCGACTGCCAGAAGTCTGCCGAATGTGTCAGCCGCTTCTTTTGCAATTTGGATTCCTCTCCATAAAACTATCAAATACAAAATTAAAAGAAAAACTGCTCCGACAAATCCGAGTTCTTCGCCGACGACTGCAAAAATAAAATCCGTGTGATTTTCAGGCAAAAAATTTAATTGGCTCTGAGTTCCTTCAAAAAGTCCTTTACCGAAAATCAATCCCGATCCGATTGCAATTTTCGATTGAATTATGTGATAACCTGAACCAAGCGGATCGACATTCGGATCAAGAAAAACCATTATCCTCATTTTTTGATAATCTTTCATAAAATGCCACAGAATCGGCATTGATGCAATTCCCAAAATTATAATTCCGATTAATAATCTGATTCTGATTCCGCAGACAAAAATCATTCCGAAAAAAATCGCCATGAATACAAGAGACGTGCCCAAATCCGGCTGTTTCAAAACCAAAATAAACGGCAGTCCGACATAACCGACAATCGGCAAAAGTTCTTGAACGGTGTTTACTTGTCCTATTCGTTCTTCAAGCAATGACGCAAGACAAATTATCATTATGATTTTTGAAAACTCTGACGGCTGTAAACTTATCGGACCGATTTGAATCCATCTTTGAGCACCGAGCGCAGCATGTCCGAACAACATAACGGCGAGCAGCATAATTAAATTGAAAATATATAATTTGTTTCCGTAAGGCTGCAATCCGCGATAATCAAAATTCATAAAAAAAATCACCAGCAAAATATTTATTGCCGCAAAAATTCCTTGACGCTGAACAAACCAAAATCTTTCTTCAGTCGGATTGTTTACATGAGTTGCGCTGCTGATTATAACCAGGCTGTAAATTACTATTGCCAATGCCGGAATCAATAATTCAAAATCTATTTTGCGCAGAAGCCGTTTTGTATCCGACGACATGATTGCCACGTTTTTTTACTTCCTCTCAAAAACTTTCAAAAAAACAATTAAAACCATTGCAATTCTATCAAAGAATTTTTTTAATGTCAACAAAAAAAGCCGTTGAAAAATTTTCAATCGACTTATTAAATTTTTTTATTCAAAAATTATTTTCCGGATTCAAGCAAGCCGTAAGCTCCGTCATTTCTCTTATAGACAACGCAAATTTCTTCAGTCTCCGCATCACGAAATACAAAGAAATTATGATTGAGGAGATTCATTTGCATAATTGCCTCTTGAACGTCCATAGGCTTGACTGAAAATCTTTTTGTTTTGACGACGGGATATTCTTCACTCTCATCAGATTGTTCGGTATTAAATTTTGATTCTTCAATGACTTCCGATTTAAATCCGCCACCGCGAAAACGTTTTGCAAGTTTTGTTTTCTGTTTGTGAATTTGACGCTCCAATTTTTCAACGACGAGATCAATCGAAGTGTACATGTCGGTAGTTGATTCCTCTCCGCGAAGAAGTACGCCGTTGGGAACTTCAACCGTAACTTCAACGACGTGCTGACCTTTGGTGACAGTCAACAGCACAGAAATTTTTTCGACATTTTCAAAATACTTTGTGACTTTGCCGACACGTTTTTCAACGTATTCTCTGAGCGGTGCGGTTATTTCAATATTTTTTCCTCTGATTGCAAATTCTGCCATGAAAAAGCCCTCCAATCTATTTGACGAGAATTTTAATTTCTTTTTTACTATTAGTGATTATTCTGCAATGACTTACAAAATCCTTTTAAAAAAATTTTTTATTTATTTTCGTCAAGCAATTCAAGAAGTTCATTATAATCTTTTCGGAGTTGATAAGCGTCTTGAGCAATTTTTAAAGCGGCAAGGACTGCAATTCGACTTCCTGCAAAACTTCTTGTACTCTTTGCAAGTTCTTTCATCGTCGTGTCAACCGTTTTAACTATTTCTTTCAAGCCTTCTTTGTCGTCCGTGCGCAGTCTGTAAATTTCGCCAAAAATTTCAACTTCCACTCTTTCAGAGCCGTCATTTGAATTTCGTTCAGCCAAAAAATTTCACCTGCCTCAGCTGCGAAGTTCGGCATTAAATTCTTTTTCAACTGCAGAGAGAATTTTTTTGAATGCATCGTCTGCCTCTTCGTCTTTCAATGTGCGATCGATTGATTGAAATTTTATATTGAATGCAAGATTTTTTTTGTCCGCTGAAATTCTTTCACCTGTGTAAACATCAAAAAGCGTGACATCTTTAAAAAATTTTCCGCCGTTTTTAGCGATAATTTTTTCAACTTCACCTGCAGCAACGGATTTTTCAACGAGAATTGCAAGATCGCGAGTGATTGCGGGATATTTCGGCAACTGTTCATAATGAAAATTTTTAGACGAATATTTTTTGAGTGTTTCAACGTCTGCCTCGAAGACGAAAATTTTTTTCGGAATGTCAAAAGCATTTGCGATTTTAGGATGAAGTTCGCCGATCGTCGCGAGAATTTCCTTGCCTTTTTTGAATTGTGCGGTTTTTCCCGGATGCATTGCAAAATGTTTGCCGATTTCAACGGAATATTTATCAATGGAAATTTTTTTGAAAAGTTCTTCAACAATTCCTTTCATATCATAAAAATCGACTTCTGCCGAATTTTGATTCCAGCCTTTCGGTTCACGTCGTCCCATGATTGCGCCTGCGAGTTTCAATTTTTCAATCGGCTGTTCGGCAATTGGCAATGCCTTCGGATAAAATACAGGTGCAATTTCAAAAAGTTTTACATCTTCATTTTTGCGGCTGTAATTTCTTGAAAGATTTTCCATGATACTCGACAATAAATTTGTTCTGAGCAGAGGATAATCATCAGTCAACGGATTCATAATCGGAACGGCTTTTCTCAATTCGTCCTCTTCAGGAATATTCATTTTGTCGAACATTGTCGGATTTGTGAAACTGAAAGACAATTCTTCATTCATTCCGAGTGATACAAGTGTCAATTTAATTTTGTCAACGAAATTTTGCATTTCACTTTGATAACCTTGTGAAACGTTGCCGAAAGGAAGAGTTGAAGGAATTTTGTCAAAGCCGCCGATTCGCGCAATTTCTTCGGAAATATCTTCCCATAAAGTTACATCACTTCGCCATGAAGGAACTTTTGCAAAATATTTTTCATCTTGATTTTTAATTTCAAAGCCGAGTTTTTTTAAAATTTCAATCATCGTATCGGCTTTAATTTCCGTTCCGAGTCTCCGATTTATTTTTTCGGCAGTAAATTCAACCGTCGTTTCAGATTTCGGATTCGGATAAACGTCAACAATTCCTTTGCAGACGGTACAAGCTCCCATTTCCTGCAAAAGCTGCGCCGCACGATCAAGAGCTCTGATTGTATTTTTTTCATCAACTCCGCGTTCAAATCTTCCTGAGGCTTCGGAATGTAAACCGACCGAGCGGCTTGTTCGACGAATTGATGCACCGTTAAAACTTGCCGCCTCAAGCACGACCGTTTTTGTTTTTTCGGTGATTTCCGTTTCAAATCCACCCATTACTCCTGCAAGTCCCGCTGCCTTTTCAGCGTCCGCAATTACGAGTTCGCCTCCTTTTGCCAGTCTGTTTGAATCGTCAAGAGTGTGAAGTTGTTCACCTTCGACTGCTCGACGTGCATTTAAAATTTTCCCTTCAATTTCATCATAATCATAAGCGTGCATAGGCTGACCGAGCTCAACCATTACAAAATTTGTAACGTCGACGACATTATTTATTGCTCTGATTCCTGCTCCTTGAAGTCTTTGAACGATCCAATTCGGTGACGGTCCGAGTTTTACATTTTTTAATACTCTTGATGAAAATCTGCTGCACAAATCGGGAGCATCAATTTTTATTTTTATTAAATCTTCTGCTTTCGATTCATCATCTTCTTTGACTTTTATTTCAGGAAATTTTGCAGATTTATTTGTCAAAACTGCCGCTTCTCTGATTAATCCGAATACGCTGAAACAATCCCCGCGATTTGCAGTCAATTCAAATTCAAAAATTACATCATCAAGTCCGAGTACTTCTTTTGCAGGAACTCCGATTGGTGTATCATTCGGCAAAATATAAATTCCGTTTACATAATCTTCGGGAGCAACTTCAATTTTTAATTCATCTGAGGAACAAAGCATTCCGTTTGATGCAACGCCGCGCAATTTCCCTTTTGAAATTTTTTGTCCGTTCGGCAAATGTGCTCCGACGAGTGCAACAGGTACAATTTGACCTTGTTCGACGTTCGGCGCACCTGTTACAATCTGCAGAAGTTCATCTCCTCCGATATTCATCTGACAAATTTTTAAATGATCCGAATCGGGATGAGCCTCCAATTTTTCAATTTTTCCCGTTACAACTTTTTCAAGTCCTTCGCCGGCTTTAACGACATTTTCAACAGGCACTCCCGCCATTGTGAATTTTTCTGCCAATTCCTCAGCCGTGCAATCAATTTCAATATAATCTTTCAACCATTTTGTTGATACTTGCAAATTTTTTCACTCCTCTTCTTCATCTTCATCAAATTCAAATACAAATTTAAATACCAATTTTAAATCAACCGTCATATCTTCAAAAATTGAAACTTTTATTTTGTCGCCTGCTCCACTTCCGTCAAAATTATATTCGCCGTTGTCAACAAATTTTCCGTCAACGAGATGATACACTTTTATTGATTTCTTATCGGGATCGACTATCCAATATTCCCTCACGCCGTATTCTTCATATTGAAAAAATTTTTCGCCGACATCTCTTTTTCTTGTTGACTTACTCATAATTTCGACTATCAAATCAGGTGCCCCGTAAAGTCTTTTGCCGTTGCTCAATCTTTTTCGATCACAAATAACAGAAATATCAGGTTTACAATGATATTCTCTCGAAAAATAAACGTCAAAATTGTCTCCGAAAACGTTCGCTTTGATGTTGTTTGTCAAAATATAATTAAAAAAAATTGTAACCAATATTGCGTCTATCGAACAATGATTTGCATTTGGTGCAGGTGACATAATAACTTTCTTGCCTCTGAGTATTTCATAAGGCGGCTCACCATGAATTGTTCCACCGAGCATTTCATATTTCACGTAAGGTTCATTTGCATCTTCTAAGTCAAATTCATGTGCCATTTCTTTCACCTCACATTCATTTTGAAAAACGTTTCAATGCCTCGCTGTGATCTTCGACAAGTTCAACCGTTCCGATATATTCATCAGAATCATCATAAACCGCCAAATATTTTATTGAAATCGGTTTTCCCTGCACATATTTCCAAACTTCCATTGAACGGCGTTTTTTTGTTTTGAAATCCTCGAAAAGTTTTTCAATCACAGGAACAAGTTTTATCGGATGACAGAGCATTATACTTCTGTTTAAAATTGTCCTTGCTCTCGAAAAAATTTTACATTCGTCAAAATAAAATTTTATATTTCCTTCAATGTCAACGAATGTTATATCAATCGGCAAAAGTTTTAAGATACCTTTTAATTCTTTGATCGAAATTTCGCCGGTATCAAAAATTATTTTGCCGTTTCACGCTGCATTATATCAATCGGATGTCCCGAAGGCATTTTTAAACGTTCTGCTCCGCCAAATTCAGCCATTAATTTTTCGTGCATGTCGCAAATATTTTCACTCATAAATTTTTACCTCAATTAAATTGATTTAAAAATCTCACGTCATTATCATAGAACAAACGCAAATCATCAATTCCGTATGAAAGCATTGCAATTCTTTCTACTCCGAGACCGAATGCAAAACCGCTGACAATTTTCGGATCATAACCGCTCATTTTCAAAACATCGGGATGAACCATTCCTGCGCCGAGAATTTCAAGCCAGCCGCTGCCGTGACATACTTTGCAATTTGAATCGTGACCGTGACACATCATACAACTTACATCAACTTCAGTACTCGGTTCCGTGAATGGAAAGAAACTTGGTCTGAGTCTTGCCTTTGCATTTTTGCCGAAAATTTCCTTTAAAAGATGTTCAAGAGTTCCTTTCAAATCGGAAAATCTGATTCCTTTGTCGATAACCAATCCTTCAACCTGCGTGAACATCGGCGAATGTGACGCATCATAATCATCGCGGCGATAAACTCTTCCCGGTGCTATCATTCTTATCGGCGAATTTGGTTCGTGACTTTCCATTGTTCTCGCTTGAACAGGTGAAGTTTGCGTTCTTACCAAAATTTCTTCCGTAATGTAAAATGAATCCTGCATATCTCTAGCCGGATGATCCTTCGGCAAATTCAATGCCTCAAAATTATAATAATCCGTTTCAACTTCAGGACCTTCTTCAATGGTGTATCCCATATTCAAAAAAATTTCTTTAATTCGATTGAGTGTCAAAGTCAATGGATGCAAATGACCTGCTGAAATTTGTCGGCCCGGCAATGTGACATCAATTTTTTCACTTGCCAATTTTTCGGATAATTCTTTTGTTTTAAGTTGTCCGTTTTTTTCGGCTATTAATTTTTCAATTTCGGCTCGTGCCTCATTTACAATTTTTCCGATTCGCGGACGATCTTCGGCACTTAATTGACTCATTCCGCGTAAAAGTGATGTCAATTCGCCCTTTTTTCCCAAAATCTTTACGCGAATATTATCAAGTTCTTTTAAATCTGTTGCAACATTTTTTATTGCCTCGCTTGCTTTTTGTCGAAGTTCTAAAATTTTTTGTTCCACCAAAAAACCTCCCAATAATTTAAATTAAGTTAATC
>CAJOPN010000159.1 GCA_905236285.1 uncultured Selenomonadaceae bacterium
ATGCGAGTATAAAATTCATCTTTTTTAGCTTTAGCCGCTGAATTTAAATTTTTATTCTTATTCAAAATTAATCATCTCCGAAAATTTAACGTAATTGAAATTCGTGAACGGTCGTTTCCATCGTCTGTGACAATTCATTGAGCGAATCGGAATTGTCGGAGATTTCAACGATATTTTCAGCCTGTTTCGCCGTCGCTATTGATATTGATTCCATTTTTTTCGCTATATCAGCCGACATATTTGAAATTTTTTCCGTGCGTTTCACTATATCAGTTATCGGCTCTCTTAAATTAATAATTATGTTCATTACTTGATTTGAATTTTCTTCGGCATGACGAATCATTTTTACTATTTCATGGAAAGAATCGCCTGCCGCCTCAACGTTTCCGCGTCCTGCATTTACTCTTTCACGGCTTGCATTCATTATTTCGACCGCTTGATCCGTCGTCGCTTGAATTTTTTCAATGATGCTTCCGATTTTTAAAACAGATTCTTTTGAACTCTCTGCTAATTTTCTTACTTCATCGGATACGACTGCAAAACCTCTTCCGTGTTCGCCTGCTCTTGCCGCCTCTATCGCTGCATTTAACGCCAATAAATTTGTTTGTTCCGCTATTGATGAAATTACTCCGACTATTGAACCGATTTCTTTTGAATTTTCTCCGAGTTCTTGAACTATTTGCGCCGATTTTTCTACTGAGTCCGCTATTTCATTCATATGTCTTACGGTTTCTTCGGCGAGTTCATTTCCCGTTGCTGCATATTGCGCCGTCTGTTGTACGCTTTCCAATCCTGCCTGCATTGCAAATATTGATTGTTCGATGCTTTTTTCCATTCGTCTTACTCTTTCTTCGGTTTCATTTATCGCTACTTTTTGTGCCTCTGTGTTATCCGTTGCATGAGTGACGGACAACGCAACATTTTCAAGAAGATTTTCCGTTTGATTTATTTCTCTGCTCATCTTTTCGGCACTCGTTGATACTTGTGTCGCCGCCGTTTGAACTTTTCCCAGTACTTTACGCATATGATCTATGACTGAATTAAATTGATTCGCTATCGTTCCAAATTCGTCCGTTGCTTCTGTTCTTATTTCGTTTGACAAATTTCCCTGCGCCGCTTTTTCCGTGACTGAAACTATATCGACGACCGAACGATTAATATTTTTTGCCAGAAAATAAAGTATCGCAACAATTATTAAAAGTATAACTGCAATCAAGACTCCGATTAAATGAATGAGCCGTTCAATCGCTGAAAATGTATCTTCCGAAACATCTACCGCGTCCGATAATCCGCCTATGCAGTCATTGCAATCAATATTCATTGCCTTTGATACATCATCAAATGCTTTTTCTATGTCGCCTTTCAAAAGATTTATACTTGCTGCTTGATCGTTCGCTGACAATAACGGTTCAATTTTTTCAATTTCAGATTTATATTTCAGCCAGCGATTTTTATCGGTATTCAACATTTCTTGATCTCTTTGACGTTCCGATTCATCTTCATAATCGCCGTTGCTCAATGCCGCTTGATATTCATTGAAAGCAGTGTCAACGTCTGTGATTGCCTCTTCCTGTTCAGCCTTCAATTTCTCCGAATCATTCGAGCCGACGAACATCACACGCATATAAAGTACTCTTTGAGTCGTTGCAATTCCGTAAGTTATTTTTGATACCGCGACGCTTGAATCAAACCAATCTTTTAAATTATTTCGTTCACTCGTTATTGAATTGAAATAAAAATTTATTCCCAATCCGAAAAAGGAGAAAATCATAAAAACTATTCCGAATGCAACGATTATTTTTTTTGTTAAAGACAATCCCGACATATTTTTTCACTTCCGACAAAATTTATTTTTTTAATTATCAAATAATTTATTCTGTCAAAAAAATTTTCTTCCTTTTAAAAAGACAAAAAAAAATAAGCGACATCATCAAGCCGCTTAAAAAATTTATCGAAAATTATTTCTCGGAACTTTTTACCAAATCTTTGTTAAACCATTGCTCAGAAATTTTTCCTGCCGCACCGTCTTTGATCATTTCATCAAAAACTTTTTGGAATTCGTCACGCAATTTTGTATCATCTTTTCTGAATGCAAAACCGAATTGACTTACAGGACCAATTACAACATCAAGAGCATCAATTTTATCGGGATGCTTACTGATATAGTAACGTCCGACAATTTCATCTCCGACTACCGCGTCAACTCTTCCGTTTTCCAAATCCATGAATGCACTTGTAAAATCGCCGTAAGTTTTCAAATCGCCGAGACTGTTTTTGAGTTCTTCATTTTTATTGAAATAATCTTCGGCAGTCGATGCGGCTTGCGTTCCGACTTTTAAACCTGCAAGTCCTTTTTCGTCCATGATATTGCTTGGTGTCTCCGTGTGACGAACGAAAACAATTTGACGATTATCCATATAAGGTTTACTGAAAAGCATATTTTCTTCACGTTCAGGCGTAATATCCAAGCCGTTCCAGAGTACATCGACACGACCGGATTTCAATTCAGCCTCTTTGCTCGACCAATCTATTCCTTTAAATTCAACTTCGCGACCGAGACGTTTTGCGGTTTCTTTCGCCAAATCAATATCAAATCCGACGATTTCATTTTTTTCATCTCTGAAACCCATCGGCGGAAATTCATCATCGAGACCTACAACAATTTTTTTGTCCGAATCCGCAGCAGGTTTTGTTTCGTTGCTTTCCTGACCGCCGCAGCCTGTTATAATCGTTGTCGTCGCCAGCAATGCCGCCATTAACAAATTTTTGATTTTCACTTAAAAAGCCTCCAATATATTTTTTAATTTTTAATTAATAAATTTTTTCCGAACCATTTATCTGAAATTTTTTCGGCAGTACCGTCTTTCAATATTTTGTCAAATGCCGTCTGAACTTCCGTGAAAAGTTTTATATCCTGCTTTCTGAATCCGATTGCTATTTTTCCTTTTGCTCCGATTGTAAGATTAAGCGCGTCAATTTTGTCTTCAAGATGATTTTGTATTATGTAATAATTTCCATAGGTTTCATCGGCAATCAATGCGTCAACTTTACCTTCAAGCATTTCTTTAAAAATTTCGTTGTTTTCTTTATAAAATTTAATTTCTTTGACATTACTTTTCAATGCAACATCATGTTCAACATACATTTCAACCGTTGAACCGCTTTGTATTCCGACGGTGAAACCGGCAAGCTGATCTTTGTTTTTAATGTCCTTTGAATTTTCCGAATGACAAACAAAAACAATAAATCCGCTGTACATGTAAGGTTTGCTGAACAACATAGATTTTTCACGATCGTCGGTAATTTCCAGACCGTTCCAGATCATGTCAATTCTTCCTGCCGATAAATCATCTTCTTTTGTATCCCAATCAATCGGCTTAAATTCAACTTCTCTTCCCATTTCTTTCATTGTTGCTTTTGCAAGATCAATATCAAATCCGACAAATTCGCCGTTTTGATCCTTGAATCCGAAAGGAGGAAAATTTTCATCGAAACCGACTATCAATTTTTTTGCATTTGAATTTGAATCACCGCCTTTTTGATTTTGATCGCCGCAACCTGTCGTTAAAATCATCATCGCAATCATTAACAGATATAAAATTTTCATAAAAGAACCTCACCGAAAAAAATTTGTTTGCATTATATCATTGAAAAATGAATATTACAAGCAAAAAATCTTCCGCCGCAATTTTCAACGAAAGATTTTTTCAAACTAAAACTTCTTCAAAAACAATTTCTTTTTTAAACGAGACCTTGAGCCATCATAGCATCGGCAACTTTTTTGAATGCCGCGATATTTGCACCCATTACGAGATTATCAGGTTCTCCGAATTGTTCGGCATTTGCCTTTGCCTGCTTATAAATATTTGTCATAATTGATTCAAGTTTCTTATCGACTTCTTCAAATGTCCATGAAAGACGCATTGAGTTTTGAGACATTTCAAGTGCGGAAGTTGCAACACCGCCGGCATTTGCAGCTTTTGCAGGTCCAAACATAATTCCGCTCTTCTGATAATGTTCAATCGCCTCAAGAGTTGAAGGCATATTTGCACCTTCAGCAATGAGTTTAACGCCGTTGTCAACCAAAATTTTTGCCGATTCAAGATCAATTTCGCTTTGAGTTGCACAAGGAAGAGCGACATCACATTTGACAGTCCAAACGCCTTTGCAGCCTTCGTGATATTCTGCGCTCTGAACTCTTGCGGCATATTCTTTGATACGTCCGCGTTCAACTTCTTTAATTTGTTTTACGACATCAAGATTAATTCCGTTCGGATCATAAACATAACCGTTTGAATCCGAGCATGTAACAACTTTTGCGCCAAACTCTTGAGCTTTTTGAATTGCATAAATCGCAACATTGCCTGCACCGCTGACGACAACAGTTTTTCCGTTGAGTGAATCGCCTTTGTCGGCAAGCATATTTTTAACGAAATAAAGAAGTCCATAACCGGTTGCTTCTGTTCTCGTCAATGATCCGCCGTAAGTGAGACCTTTTCCTGTGAGTACCGCATCATCGTAAGCATCGCGAATTCTTTTATATTGACCGTAAAGGAAACCGATTTCACGTCCGCCGACTCCAATATCACCTGCAGGCACATCAGTATGAGGACCGATATGACGGAAAAGCTCAGTCATAAAACTTTGACAGAATCTCATAACTTCATTGTCGGATTTTCCTTTCGGATCGAAATCTGAACCGCCTTTGCCGCCGCCGATCGGAAGGCTTGTCAATGAATTTTTGAAAACTTGTTCAAATGCCAAAAATTTCAAAATGCTGAGATTGACACTCGGATGAAAACGCAAACCGCCTTTGTAAGGACCAATTGCGCTGTTCATTTGAACACGATAGCCGCGATTAATATGAATTTCGCCTTTGTCGTCCTGCCAAGGAACTCTGAAAGTTATAACTCTTTCCGGCTCAACCATTCTTTCCAAAAGTTTTACTTCTTTGTATTTCGGATTGCTTTCGAGAACAGGGACGATTGTCGTCAAAACTTCCTTAACGGTATTTTGAAATTCAATTTGATCGGGATCACGTTTTGCCACGAGTGCGAGGACATCCTCAACATATTTTTTCATTTCGGACAATTTTAACATCTCCTATATATTTTTAATTATAGTTTAAATCTTTTTGACGAAATTTATTATAGAACATAAATTTTTATTTGTACAGAGGAAAAATATAAAAATACTGTATACATTTTATTTTGCACGTGATAAAATTTTTTTATTATGAAATTTGAAAAGGGACAACATCAGGAAATTTTTTTAAATGTGTTGCTGGCATTGACGGCAGCAGGAATTTTTTTTGCGTCTGAAATTTTTTTGCCGACGAATTTTGTTTATGCCGCAATAATTTTTTTGATAATAATTTCGGCTTTTATGATTCATCGCGAAAATAAATTTACATTTTTGCCGCTGTGTGTAATTTTTTTTATGCTCGGAATTTTGCGATTTCAAGCAGTCGATAATCTTCCGTCGAATGACATTTCAAATTTTGTCGGCGAATCAATAAATGTAAGCGGAACAATCCGAGAAAATCCGCGTATTCGATTAAATGCTGACGGTTCTTACTCAGTTCGTTATGTCGTTGACGCTGAAGAAATTAAATCTGCACAGATTAAAAGAAAAGTTGTCGGCGGCTTAAATATCAATGCAAATTACAAAAATGAATCAAATATTCCGACTGCACGAATCGGAGACAAAATTACAGCTTACGGAAATATAAAAAAGCCTCTCAATTATAGCAATCCGGGACAGCTTGACATTGTGACGATGCTTAAAAGTGAAGGAATTACCGCGACTTTATCAACAGGAAAATTCGGAGTTGATATTGAAGAAATAGAAGGAAGCATTTGGATAAAATTTTTACGATTTATGATGGAGATTCGTGAACATTACAAAAATTCAATGCGTGAAATTATGTCGAATCAAGACGCAGCGGCAATTTTCGCAATGCTTTTCGGCGGTTATGAAGGCTTGAATCAAGATTTAATCGAATCGTTCAGACTGACAGGAATTGTTCATATATTATCGGTTTCAGGTTCTCATATGTCATTGCTTGCCGCAACCGTTGCCTGGCTCTGCAAATATTTAAAATTAAATCGGCGATTGACATTTTTGATCGGATTTACTGTTATTGGAGCTTATACGGTTTTATCGGGATTTTTGTTTCAAGTAATAAGAGCTGCATTCATGGGATTGCTTGTCTTCGTCGCCGGTACTTCAAAAAAATATAATCAAAACAGTCGACGATCATTAACGATAATTGCAATAATTTTGTTGATTTATCAGCCGCTTTCATTGTTTCACATAAGTTTTCAATTATCATTTTTGGCAACTGCAGGAATAATTTATTTCGGTTCAAGTTTAATTCATTATTTCCATACAAAAAATACTCATTCATATCTTGCAATGTCATTATCAACTACGATTTCGGCAGTCGTATTTTGTCAGCCTTTAATTGCTTGGTATTTCAATCAGCTTGCAATCAGCTCATTGCTTTCAAATTTAATTGTCATTCCGATAATCGAAGTCATAATAATCTTGGGCTTGATTGCGGGAACAATCGGCTTGATGATTCCGTTCGTCGCAAAATTCATTTTTTTGTTTGATTCGTTAATATTCGGTGCAGCATATGAAATTAATAAAACTATTGCAAATTTTCCGTTGAGCAATATTTATTTTCCGACTCTGAATTATTTTTGGAGTATTTTTTATTACGTATTTTTAATTTTGATTGTGCAGAAAGAAATTAATAAAAAATTTTTAAAAATTGCAGGATTAATTTTATTAATTGCGATTGCGTTTAATGGCGGAGAAAAAATTTCGAGACCGCCGACGGTTGAAATACATTTTATTGACGTTCATCAAGGTGACGCGGCATTGATAATAACTCCGCACGGGCACGCGATGATGATTGACACAGGCGGAATTCGCGAACATTTTTTTGATGTCGGTGCACGTGTTGACGTTCCATATCTTCATCATTACGGAATTACAAAATTGGATTATATATTTTTGACACATGCACACGAAGATCACGCGGCAGGAGCAGGTTCAATAATTCGATTAATGGAAGTTGAAAATATAATCACGGCTAATGAAAAAAAATCGGAATATGCGGCAAGTATGGGAATAAGTGAGAAATCACCGAAATTAAAAAATTTACGATCTGCGAATGAAGGAGAAATTTTTGAAATTGACGACGTGAAAATTGAAGTATTATTTGCGCCGAAATCGGAAAATATATTAAGAGGCAATGAAATTTCAAATGTGTATCGCTTGACATTCGGAAATTTTTCTGCATTATTCACAGGCGATTTGATTAAGGAAAATGAAAAAATAATTCTGGAAAATAAAATTGACATAAAAAGTACATTGTTGAAAGTCGGACATCACGGCTCGAAAACTTCATCTTCGGAAGAATTTCTTGAAAAAGTTCAGCCGAGTTATGCCGTTATCTGCGTCGGAGCGAACAATAATTTTGGTCATCCTCGTCAAGAAGTCGTTGAATTAATTGAAAAGATCGGTGCAAAAATTTATCGAACGGACGAAGATGGAGCAATTATTTTCAGTACTGACGGCAATTCAATTAAAATTTCTACGGCTTTATAAAATTTTGTCCATAAGTCAAACGGACTGATAAAAAGGTGTTTTGCTTGCATTTTGATAAAAATCCCTATAGAATCGAAGCATAAGTTGCAGACAAAAATTTAAAGTTTTAAAAAAATTTGGGAGGTTGATTTAAATGCAGGAGGCAATGCAAAAATTTGGTCGATTCTTGAGTGCAATGGTCATGCCGAATATCGGATCATTCATTGCATGGGGATTTATTACGGCTCTGTTCATTCCTGCAGGCTGGTTGCCTAATGAAGGATTGGCTGAACTCGTAGGACCTATGGCAAAATGGTTATTGCCGACATTAATCGGATTCACAGGCGGCGAAGTAGTAAACGGACATCGAGGCGGGGTAGTCGGAGCAATCGCAACGGCAGGTATCATTGTCGGAACTGACATTCCAATGTTCATGGGAGCAATGATAATGGGTCCGATCGGAGGAATCGTCATTAAAAAATTTGATGAGGCGGTTCAAGATTCAATTCCCGGCGGATTTGAAATGCTCGTCAACAATTTTTCGGCAGGAATTTTAGGCGGAGCACTTGCAGTTCTCGCTTATGAAATTGTCGGACCGATCGTCACAGGTTTAACTGCAGTTCTTCAATCGGCAGTCGGCGCAATCGTCAATGCAGGTATGTTGCCGCTCGTTTCAGTTCTCGTTGAACCTGCAAAAATTTTGTTCCTCAACAATGCAATCAATCACGGAATTTTTACACCGCTCGGAATGCAGCAGGCTCAGGAATTTGGAAAATCAATTTTCTTTATGATTGAGTCAAATCCCGGTCCCGGTCTCGGCGTACTTCTTGCCTATTCACTTTTCGGCAGCGGTTCAGCTAAAGCATCTGCACCCGGCGCAGTCATAATTCATTTCTTCGGCGGAATCCATGAAATATACTTCCCCTACGTGCTGATGAAACCGACGCTGATCTTGGCGGTCATGGCGGGCGGCGTGAGCGGCGTGTTCACGTTGACGTTGCTCGGCGGCGGGCTCGTGGCTCCGGCGGCGCCGGGCTCATTCATCGCGATCATGGCAATGACGGCGCCGGGCG
>CAJOPN010000160.1 GCA_905236285.1 uncultured Selenomonadaceae bacterium
CTTGGGTATCAGCTTTTGGTACGGCAGCAAGCCGGATATGGTGCCGCTGTACACCAATTTGGAAACAAAAGATGCCGGCGATGTAGTTGAAAGCCTCAAAGAATCGGGGATAAAATACACGGTAGAAGAGAAAAAAACGGGTACGACAATATTTGTACCCGAATCAAATGTGCATGATGCCAGATTGAGTTTGGCGACTCAAGGATTACCTCGCGGCAACAAAGGATTTGAATTATTTGATGACAGCAAACTCGGCGTAACGGAATTTCAAAATAGAGTAAATTATTTGCAGGCACTTCAAGGTGAATTGACACGTACGATTGAACAAGTGCCGTCGGTTGAAAAGGCGAGAGTTCATATCGTTCTGCCTGAAGATTCCCTTTACAAAAGAAATGAAAAACCTGCAACGGCATCAATAATGCTGATACTCAGACCCGAATCTGAAATTACGCCGCAGGAAATAAAAGGAATTGTAAATTTAGTAAGTCACAGCATTCAAGGACTTCAACCCGATAATGTAACAATAGTTGATGAAGCAGGAAATATTTTAAACGAAAAAGAAGACGACGAAGTACTCAAAGAACAAAAATTAAATTTGCAGACGCTCAGTCAAATCGAAATGACAAAAAAAGTTCGTGACCATCTGCAGAATAATATTCAAACAATGCTCGATCATGCTTTGGGATCGGGAAATGCTTTTGTCAGAGTCAGCGTCGAATTGGATTTTGATGACAAAAAAACTGATCGCCAAACGTTTACGCCTGTTGTTGACGAATCAGGAATAATTCGCAGTCAGCAGGATATAAGCGAAGCATATGCCGGCGAATCAAACATACCGGGAGGACCGGCAGGCGTTCAAGGAAATATTCCGGGATATGTTGCCGAAGAGAGAAATGCAAATGCGGAATATGAACGCAAAGAATCAACGAAAAATTACGAAATTAATGAAGAAAATCAAAAAATAGTTGCATCGCCGGGTTCAATTCGACGTTTGACGGTAGCAGTTTTGGTTAATGATACCGTAACGGAGCCGCAGCAGGAAAGTTTATTGAGAGCAGTCAGCTCGGCGGCAGGAATTAACGAAGATCGCGGGGATACGATTTCGGTTGAACCGTTACCGTTCAGTACGGAATTGCGTGATCGTCAAGCGGCTGAAGAAGCGGCTGAACGTGCACGTCAAGAAAGAATTTTGTATACGGAAATCGGTGCAATAATTCTGCTTGCATCTCTGATTATCGGCGGATTCTTAATGTATCGCCGCAAGAAACGTCAAGAGCGTGAAGCGGCTGAAGAGGCAGTTCGTCAAGCTGAACTTGCAAGACAACGCGCTGAAGAAGAGGCTCGCCAGGCAGAGATCGAGGCAGGAAGAATCGAAGACGAAAAACTTACTCCGGAAGAACGCCGTCAACGCGACGAAAAACAGGCTATTCTCAAATTCATCGACGAAAAACCTGCAGAAGTTGCTATGCTTATCAAGCAATGGCTTTCTGAAGACGATTAAAATATTTAAAAAATACAGAATGAGGAATTGGAAATTAAAAAAAATTTTTCTAATTCTTCATTCTAAATTTTTATTTTTTATTTGGGAGGATGAAATTTTTTATGGTTTTTATGACAAATGATATTAAATCTTTTATCGAAAAAGAATCAGCACCGATTGTAATTTGCTCGACCGATAACGCCGGCTATTGGACAGGATATTATCTCAATAAATGCAATGTTGATTTTCAATTTTACGTTGATGATGAAGTCAAAAACGAAAATACTTTTTGCAACGGAAGACCTGTTTATAAATTTGAATCACTGTGCGAGACAAATAGGGGGGGGGTATTTCGTTTAATTGTTCCGACTCAAAATCCCGATTTAATTTTAAATAAACTCGCCTTTCTGAGTGAAAAATTTAATTTAAATTTTTTGTGTCTTCTGCCGCTTTATAAAACTTCGGAAAAAGATGTAACTTATAATATAAATAAAATGCTCGGTTACTTCAGAAAAAAATTGATGAAGTTTGAATTGCCGACAATTATTGCAAATGAATGTGCCGTCGGTCGTATATATGAACAACTTGACATGGCTTATATTTCACCTCTCATAAATACAAATTTGTCATACGAAAATTTTATAAAAGTTTGCAAAAATCCTAAAAAATATCTTGTGCCGATAAAAAATCAAATGTACTGGGGATATTGGTATCGTTCACCGACTGCAACTGAATATCCTTATGTTCCGGCTGTTAAAATTGATGATGTCGAAATTGTTTTTTCTCACGACAACAATTTGGAATATGCAAAACAAAGATGGAATTTTTTGGCTGAACATTGTAATTTCGATCGCTTGATTTATGTTTTGGTCAACAGCAACGGTTCAATTCCTCTGAAAGTTCAAAGAGAATTTGCAAATCTCAAAGGTGAAAAATTATTGATGTACTACGATGAAATGTTCTCCTTTCCGTCAAATGAAATTCCTTTCGTCAACAGAACAAAATTTGTTGCTGCAGGTGAAGCGATTGAAAATTATTTTGACTTGGTCGGCTGGATCAACAAAGAATATCTTCAGAAATATTCAAGAAGATAGGAGCATTCAAATGATTTTGGAAAAATATGACAATGAAACTCTTTTGCGTAAACAGAAAAAAATTTTAAATGAATTGTGTCAAAAAGAAAATGGAAATTACGTCACAAAAAAAATTGCAATTCTCAGCGGTTCAACCACGACTTATATCAAAAATCTGCTTGAAATTTTTTTGCTTGATGCCGAAATAAAACCTGTTTTTTACGAATCTGAATACAATAAATTTTATGAAGATGCAGTTTTCGGAAATGATGAACTCGATAAATTCAAGCCTGAAATTGTAATTATTTTTACAAGTGTTGTCAATCTCTCATTCAATGACGATGAATATAATAAATTTCTGACGATTTGGCAAAAAATTTCAGAAAAATTTAACTCAGTTATAATTCAAAACAATTTCGATTTTAAGCCTGATTCGCCGCTCGGAAATTTGGAAACAGTTCAAGGCAGTAAAAAATTTATAGATGAATTAAATATAAAATTTTCAAATTACGCTGAGTCGCATGATAATTTTTATATTCACGATTTAAATTATCTTTCTTCACAACTCGGCTTGAATAAGTGGCACAATCGCAATCAGTATTACGCTTACAAATTTGCAATGGATTATGAATTGATGCCTGAAGTTGCAAATAATCTTTCAAAAATAATTCGTGCAATTCTCGGCAAAAATAAAAAATGTTTAGTGCTTGATCTTGATAATACACTCTGGGGAGGAATAATTTCTGAAGACGGAATTGATAATTTACAAATAGGACACGAAACTCCCGAAGCAGAATCTTTTACCGAATTTCAAAATTATGTAAAAAAATTAAAAGATCGCGGCGTAATTTTGGCAGTATGTTCAAAAAATGACGATGATATTGCAAAAAGCGGTTTCGATCATCCCGACAGTATTTTGAAAGTTGAGGATTTTTCGGCATTTTATGCAAATTGGCAGCCGAAAAACATTAATATTCAAAAAATCGCAAATGAATTAAATATTGGACTTGATAGTATCGTTTTCATTGATGATAATCCTGCCGAACGTCAAATTGTCCGTGAATCATTGCCTGAAGTTGCAGTTCCCGAAATTGATCCGTCAGATGTTTTTTCGTATATAAAAGCAATCGAACATGCAGGATATTTTGAAACGATTAAAATTTCAGAAGATGACCTGCAAAGAAGTAAACTTTATAATGAACGTCGTCAACGTCTTGAAGCTGAAATTAATTTTTCAAATTACGACGATTTTTTGAAATCTTTAAATATGACTGCTGAAATTGCTCCGTTTAAAAAAATTTATTTTGACAGAATTGCACAACTGACGAATAAAAGCAATCAATTTAATTTGACGACGAGAAGATTCACGCGAGCCGAAATTGAATCAATGGCAAATGATGAAAAATTTTTGACTCTTTATGCCAGACTTGAAGACAAATTCGGCGATAACGGATTGGTTTCGGTTATAATCGGCGAAAAAATTAATGACGAACTTAAAATAATTCTTTGGCTGATGAGCTGTCGAGTTTTGAAACGTGATCTCGAATATAAAATGCTTGATGTACTCGTCGAAAATGCAAAATCAATCGGCATAAAAAATTTGATCGGAATTTATTCACCGACTCCGAAAAATAAAATGGTCGAAAATATGTATAAAGATATGGGATTTTCTTTTTTTAAGCAGGAAAATTTAAATACTTTGTGGAAAGTTTGCACGGATAATTATCAGCCGAAAAAAAATTTTATTGAATTGAGGTAATTTATGAAAATTCATCACATCGGTTATTACGTAAAAAATATTGATGAGGCAATTGAAATTTTTCAAAAACTCGGTTACAAAATTTCGTCCGAATGTTTTTTTGACGAGACCAGGAAAATTTTTATTCAATTTCTCGAAAACCATCAAGGGGGGGGGTATAGAATTGAACTGATCGCCGAGTCCGAAGGCTGCGAATTGTTCGGAAAAAAATTTAAAAAATTCGGCAGTACTCCGTATCATATTTGTTATGAATGTGAAGAAATGGAAAGAACTCTTGAAGAATTGCAAAAAGAAAATTTTATTCTGATTCGTGAGCCTCAACCTGCATCGGCAATAAATAATCGTCGTGTTGCTTTCATGTATAGTGATGCTGTCGGACAAATTGAGCTTTTAGAAACTTAGAGGTGAGTTTTTATGACAACTGAACAAATTA
>CAJOPN010000161.1 GCA_905236285.1 uncultured Selenomonadaceae bacterium
ACAACAGCCGCAAGTCATGCAGTGAGAAATTTCGTAAGCAGTCTGAGCGGTGTAAGGATTTTGAATCGGAGCGTCTTTAACGTCCCAAGAACCGTCGAGTTCAACCCAGCCTTGAATTTTTTTCAAAGCCTCAAACATTCTTGAGCGATCAATCAACAAATCGCGAATGACGGGAAAAGTTCTCGCAGGTTGTAATTTAATCGGTTGTTGAATTTCATCTACGAGTGCACAGCAAGCCTGACGAGCCATTCCGTTGATGACCATCATACAGGCACCGCAAACTTTTTCAAGACAATTACATTCCCAAACGACAGGCGGAACTTTTTTTCCGTCAACGGTTACGGGATTTTTTTGAATTTCCATTAAAGCTGCAACGACATTAAGACCCGGACGGTAATCAACATCAAATTCTTGGATATAAGGTTTATCATTCGGTCCGTCTTGACGTTCAATAACGAACCTGACTTTTTTTTCAGCCATGTTAAAATCTCCTTTACAAGACGGATTTTTTATTCTTTCTTTGCAACGGCATAGTTACGAGCACGCGGTTTGATGAGAGAATGATCGAAATCACGATAAGTTATAATCGGCTCTTCAGTTTTTTCATCATAATTGACGATTGTAACTTTCATAAATCTTTCGTCATCGCGACCCATGAAAACGAGTTCGCCGTCTTTGTCAAATTTGCGCTGACCGTTTTCGAGAACAATTTTTGCATGAGCTCCGCGAGATTCGTCACGCATGCGAGCACCTTTTGTAATTGCCATTGCATAAAGAATCATATTGCGAAGTTGACGAACAAACATTGCTTCCTGATTTGCAACATTGCCGCGATCGGTGATTCCGATATTGTCCCAACGCTTGAGAATTTTCTTTAATTCGATGAGACCTTGATCAAGTCCGTTGTTGTCTCTTTCGATTGCAACATATTTGTACATAAGGTCGCCCATTTCTTGATGCAACTTGTGAGCATTTTCGGAACCGTTCATTTGCAAAATTTTATCATATTCGCTTTGAACTTCTTGACGAGCTGCTTCGAGTTCAGCGTCAGAGAGTTCAGAACCCTTATTGCCCGTCTTTGCCCATTTCATTGCTTCAGGACCTGAGACAGTACCGGAATAAGCAGCAGAAAGAAGAGAATTTGCACCGAGACGATTTGCGCCGTGATATTGGTAATCGCATTCGCCGCTTGCCATAAGTCCCGGAATATTTGTATTGTGAAGACGATCAACCCAAATTCCGCCCATTGAATAATGAACACTTGGGAAAATTTCCATCGGAACTTCGCGCGGATCTTTTCCGACAAATTCAGAATACATTTCCAAAATGCCGCCGAGTTTTCTTTTAAGATAATCACCGTCAATGTGAGAGAGATCGAGATAAACGCGATGTTCTCCGTCAATTCCAAGTTTCATATGTTCGCAGACTTTGAAAATTGCTCTTGATGCAACATCACGAGGAACGAGATTGCCGTAAGCGGGATACATATCTTCCAAAAAATACCAGCGTTCACGTTCACCGGTCTGAGGATTATTTCGCCAAACCCATACACGTCCGCCTTCACCGCGACAAGCCTCACTCATCAAACGATTTTTATCAGAGCCCGGAATTGCAGTCGGATGAATTTGAATAAATTCGGGATTTGCAATTTCTGCGCCTTGCTGATAAACTGCGCTGACTGCCGAACCGTTACAAATTGTTGATGCCGTACAGCGTCCGAATACTTGACCGGGACCGCCTGTTGCAAGAATAACCGTATCAGCTCTGAATGATTTTATTTCCATCGTGTTCATTGATTGAGCGACAATTCCGCGACAGATTCCTTCTTTATTTTTTATGATTCTGACAAATTCCCAAAACTCATATTTTTTAACCGCGCCTTTGACTTCCCAGCGGCGAACTTGTTCATCAAGAGCATAAAGAATTTGTTGCCCCGTCGTCGAACCGGCAAAACATGTGCGTTTATTTTTCTGTCCGCCGAAATTTCTCAAATCGAGAACACCTTCAGAAGTACGAGTAAAAGGAACACCCATTCTGTCGAACATTTTAATAAGTTTCGGAGCTGCTTCAACCATTCCTTTGACTGCAATTTGATCAGCCAAAAAGTCACCGCCGTAAACTGTATCGTCAAAATGTTCATAAATTGAATCGTGCTCGCCTTTTGTATCCATGCAAGCATTAATTCCGCCTTGAGCGCAGAGAGAATGTGAACGTTTGACGGGACAATAACTGAACAAATCAACTTCGCCGCCGAGTTCACAAACTTTAATCGTCGCAAGCAAACCGCTTATGCCGCCGCCGACGATGATTATTTTTTTCTTCGTCATATCTTTCGCCATGTTAATATCTCCTAAATTAAATTAACGTAAAACGTAACTGCCCATGAAGGCAAGAGTAATTAAACAAAGGACAGCGCAAAGACACATGCTGATAACGCTGATTGCACTTTGAGCACGAGGTCCTTTTGTAATTCCCCAAGTCATGCAGAAAGTTGTAATGCCGTTGCAGAAATGGAAAATTGCCGCGAACATACCAAGAATATAAAGAACGACAACGACAGGATTTTGAAAGTAATTATAAAGAAGTTCATAAGAAATTGGAGTGCCGGTCACGCCTTTTGTGTAAAGACGGAGATAACCGACGTGCCAAATGAGGAATACGACAAGAAACCAAGCAGTCCAGCGTTGCAATGAAAAATTCCAGTTACGAATATAGCCGAAACGTCCCGGATTATTATTTGCCTGACATGCAATATAAATTCCGTAAATTCCGTGAAAGAGAAGAGGAATTGCGATACCGCCGACTTCAAGACCGAGAAATATCGGTTTTGGAATTAATTCCATCATCTCAAGAGCACCGTTTAAAGCGGCAGGTCCGAGGATTGCCATTGAATTTGTAAAAATGTGCTCGAATAAAACCATTCCGAGCACCGCGAGACCGCAAAGTGAATGCAATCGTCTCAAATAAAAAGTTGTATGAAACATAATGCGCCTCCTTGTATTAATACAGAATGCAGAACAAAGAATTTAGAATGAATTTTAATTCTCAATTCTGCATTCTTAATTTAAATTTTAGTTAAATTTGATTTATGTCGAATTTGCGATATTTTTTCTGTTCCGAATCGTAAAGACTGTTGCCGTTTACGTCAATGACGACGATTGCAGGAAAATCAACGACTTCAAGAGCCGCAACTGCCTCCGGTCCGAGTTCGGGATAAGCAAGAACATTATAACTTTTAACGGATTTTGCAATCAACGCCGCTGCTCCGCCGACAGCCGCAAAATAAGTTACTCCGTATTTCTTCATTGCCTCGATAACTTCGGGAGAACGTGAACCTTTTCCTACCATTCCCTTTATTCCTTGAGCAAGCATCGTCGGAGTGTAAGCGTCCATTCTTCCTGAAGTTGTCGGACCGCATGAACCGATCGGATCACCGGGTTTTGCAGGTGTCGGACCGAGATAATAAACAATTTGATTTTGCCAATCGACAGGCAATTTTTCGCCGCGTGCAAGTGCCTCAGTCATTGCTTTGTGTGCTGCATCTCTTGCACTTATAATTGTGCCGGTAATCAAAACGCTGTCACCGGCTTTAAGTTTTCTTGAATCTTCTTCGGTAAACGGTGTTGAAATTCTTATTGTTTCACTCATATCATAATCACCTCAAATGATTTAATGTAATTGATTTCTATGCTTTATTGAATTTTTCTTTGC
>CAJOPN010000162.1 GCA_905236285.1 uncultured Selenomonadaceae bacterium
AGGAAAAAACAACTGTTGAGGAAATTACGAAAAATTTGAAAGAATTATCAAAAAGAGTAAAAAATTTGGAATCTATTATAAATGATCAGCCCATAGTAAAAAAAGTTGAAGAAGTTCCTGATGCCAAACCTTTCGGAATCTCAATAAAAGAAATTTCTACCGAAAATAAAAATACAGTTCTTTTAGAATCATTTATAGAAAATTATAATTACATTGCAAAAAGCATGAAAGTACCCGGTCAATTAAAAGCATGTGAAAATTTTGTTAAAGAAAATTCTTTAAAAATACTTATTTATGGCTCTAATATGAAATTTGTTTTAGCAAACAATGTTATGGAAAGCAGATTTTGGGCTTGGCAAATTGACGAAAGTAACAAATATGCGGTCGTACCCAATCCGATGATTGCATACGATGAAGAATTGCACACACATGGCGGAATGAATGAAATATTTAAATCTAATTATGAAACAGGAATGTATTCAATATATGTTATTGAGGAACCTGCAATTTTTACTTTTGATGATAAAACCGGCTGGAATATTTCAAAACTTGGCATTATAAAATTAGAAATTTAATTTTTTCACGTGAAACAAAAATATTTTTTCAAAAAATATTGACAAAAATAAAAAAATGATTTATGATATTAAACATATTTGACATATATATTTTAAAGGAGCTGTGATTTCTGTGAGTGAAAATCGTAAATATAAATTTGAAACATTACAATTACACGTCGGACAAGAACAAGCCGATCCGGTTACTGATGCAAGAGCAGTACCGATTTATCAAACTACTTCTTATGTGTTCCATGATTCAAAACATGCCGCAGATCGTTTTGGGTTGCGCGATGCCGGAAATATTTACGGTCGTTTGACAAATCCTACTCAAGATGTATTTGAACGTCGTATTGCGGCACTTGAAGGAGGTTCTGCGGCTCTTGCTCTTGCTTCAGGTGCGGCGGCTATAACTTATGCCGTTCAGGCTTTGGCTCATCAAGGTCATCATATTGTTGCTGCAACTACCATTTATGGCGGTACTTATAATTTATTTGAGCACACCTTGCCCGATTACGGTATCACAACTACTTTTGTTGATCCGACTAAGGGCATAAAAGTTTTTGAAGATGCAATTCAGGACAATACGCAATTAATTTTTATTGAATCTGTAGGAAATCCAAATGCAAATTTAATTGATATTAAAGCTGTAGCTGATATTGCACATAATCACAAAATTCCATTGGTTATTGACAATACTTTTGCAACCCCTTATCAAATTCGTCCAATTGAATACGGAGCGGATATTGTCGTTCATTCTGCAACAAAATTTATCGGCGGTCACGGTACTACTTTAGGCGGAATTATTGTTGAAAGCGGAAACTTTGATTGGGAAAAATCAGGTCGATTTTCTTGGCTTGTCGATCCAAATCCAAGTTATCATGGCGTGAGTTTTTATAAAGCTCTTGGTTCTGCCGCTTTTGTTACCTATATTCGTGCTATTCTTTTGCGTGACACCGGTGCCGCTATTTCACCTTTTAACGCTTTTTTGCTTTTACAAGGTACTGAAACTTTATCTCTCAGAGTTGAAAGACATATAGAAAATTCTTTAAAAGTTGCAGATTTTTTAGATAAACATAGAAAAGTTACTAAAGTTAATCATCCCGCAATTAAAAATCATCCCGATCATGAACTTTATAAAAAATATTTTCCAAACGGTGGAATTTCAATTTTTACCTTTGAAATTAAAGGTGATTCAAAAATTGCTCAAAAATTCATTGATAATTTAAAAATATTCTCTCTTCTCGCAAATGTTGCTGATGTTAAATCTCTTGTTATTCATCCCGCATCAACTACTCATTCTCAAATGACGGAAAAGGAATTGCTTGCCTCCGGAATCTCTCCTTCAACTATTCGCCTTTCAATCGGTACTGAACATATTGATGATATAATTTGGGATCTCGATCAAGCATTAAGTAAAATTTAATAATCATAACTATAAAATAAAACTCTTCAGTCTTAATTTTCATTGATTGAAGAGTTTTTTATTTATAATTTTAACTTTATTCCATTTCAGTCCACCAATTCTTAAATTTTTGTCCGCTTTTTCCTATATAAACCTTTTCACCTATCATCGGTGTCAATCTTTCATAAAATTTATTTTGACTCAACTTTGTTATCATTTCAAACGGCTCTTTCCAATCGTGAAGTGCAAGTGCAAATTTCCCGTTATGCGACGTTACAAGTTGCTTTGCTCCGACATCAATCGTTGCTTGAACCGTTTCTTCCGGTAATAAATGAATTTTATGCCAGCGTTCATTATATTGACCATTTTCCATTATTGCCAAATCAAAACCGTTAAATTTTTCTCCTATATCTTTAAAATGTTTACTATATCCGCCATCACCGCTACAAAATACTTTTAATTTTGATGTTATAAATGCAAAACTGCACCATTCTGTCGGATTTGTCGTCAAAAATCGTCCCGAAAAATGCTGTGATGGCAAAATATAAATTTTAAAATCATCTGCCAATTTTATTTCGCTGTTCCAATCTTCTTCATGTAATTTATTTAAATCAAATCCCCATTGTTCAAAATATTCTCCGACTCCCAACGGACATATTATATCTTTTATTTTCGGTTTCAATGCCATTACGCTTGCATAATCCAAATGATCCCAATGATCGTGAGTAATTGCCAATACATCTATTTCGGGAAAATCTTCCGCTGTATAAATATTACTGCCGGGAAATGCCTTATTTATAAAAAATATCGGCGATCCGTAACTCGAAAATACAGGATCAATTAAAATTTTCCGTCCGCTCATTTGTAAATAAAATGTCGAATGTCCCATCCAAATTAAAACATCTTCATTTGAAGGTATATCTTTTAAATTTGTTTTTATTGATAACAGTTCTTGTTTTGGAAATAAATTTGATGTATCTCTCATAAAAAATTTAACTGTCGCCATTATTCTGTTTTCATCTGAATTCGTCATAACTTCGACCGGCTCTAAGCATTGAAATTGTCCGTTAATATAGTGAGGTGAATTTTGTATCCTTGTTAATCTGTCTCCACTCGGCAATCGCCCGAATTTCGGCTGATTTATAAAATACGCTCCTCCTCCAAATGTCAATCCCAATGCACTTAATCCGCCTAAAATAAATGATCTTCTGTTCATTAAATCATCTCCGTTATTTTCAGGTATAAATTTAAAAAACTCTCAAACAGAATTTTTCTTATCGTTCCGTCTGAGAGTTTTTTTTAAGTTGAATAATTTTGATCCGGCACTTGAGCATTGTATGCCTGCGTTTGTACTTGATTATATGCTTGCTGTGCCGTCTGCTGATTCATTTGAGCCTTTGCCTGCAATAAAATTTGTCTCGCCTGTTCAAGCCCTGCCTGCGCTTGTTGCACTCCTTGAAATGTTTGTGTAACATGCGCTATCAGTTGATCGAATACTTGATTTGCGTAACGATCGGCATTGTCTTGCAATTCTCGTGCGTTTTGCCGCGTCCTTTCAATTATTTCCTGCTCTTGTTGCTGCGCTTGTTGCAATACCGCTTTTGATCTCTCTTTTGCCTTTAATACCAAATCATTTTCATCGACTATTTGCGCCGCTTGTTGTTTTGCCTGATTTATTATATTTGTCGCTTCTTGTTGTGCCGACATAATTATTGAATCTCGTTCACGCATTATTTCGTCCGCTCTTTCCATTTCAAGCGGTAATTCCTGCCTCAATTCTTCTACCAAATGAATTAAATCGTTGTCATTTATTACGATTTTTTCGGTGAACGGCACATGTGATGAACTTGCTACCAAGTCTTCTATTTGATTCAGTGTATCACGCACTGCCATTTATCATACCTTCTTTATTTTAATTGTATTTTTTCAAAATTGCCTGCTCGACACAGTTCGGAACAAGTCCTTTAACGTTTCCTTTAAATTTTGCAAGTTCTCTTATTCCAGTTGAACTCACAAATAAAAATTCAGGTTCTGTCAATAAAAATATTGTATCTATTTCATTCGCCAGATATTTTATCATCTGCGCCTCATTTACTTCATGTTCAAAATCTGCCGTTGAACGCAAGCCGCGAATTATAATTTTTATATCGCGTTCTTTCATATAATCCGTTACCAAGCCTTCATTATGATCAATTTTTATGTTTTTTATATGTTGAGTCGATTCTTTTAAAAAATTCAATCGCTCCTCAAGACTGAAATAATATTGTTTTTTATTATTAACGAATATGCATACTATAAGCTCATCAAACATTTTCGCCGCACGTTCAAATATATTTATATGTCCGTTCGTCACAGGATCAAAACTTCCCGTACAAATTGCCCTTTTCATCTTTTCCTCCAAAAATTTTTCAAATCAAACTAGGGTAAATGTATTGTATCATAAAAATACTGTAATTTGCAACTTCATTCATAAATTTTCAGAATTGAATTATATAATTTAATCAAACGTATGTAAAGATAATTTGTTTAATGAAAAAATAATTTTTAAAAATTTGCCTTGACTTTGAGTTTAATTCAAGTGATAAATTAAATCGTGGAAGGTGGTATATTTATGAGTAAAAAATTAATTGCATATTTCTCCGCGAGCGGAACGACACGCAAAGTTGCAAAAAATTTGTCTGAAGCAATCGGCGCAGATATTTACGAGATTAAACCGGCGATTCCTTACAAAGGAGCAGACCTTAACTGGAACAATTCGCAATCACGCAGCAGCATTGAAATGAATGACAAAAATTCAAGACCCGAACTCGCTGACAAAGATGCGAAAATTTCCGATTATGATGTAATTTATATCGGCTTTCCAATTTGGTGGTATGTTGCACCGCATATCATAAATACTTTTTTGGAAAGTTACGATTTCAGCGGCAAAACGATTGTAATTTTTGCAACAAGCGGCGGCAGTGGTCTCGGAAATACTATTGCGGAACTTAAACCGAGTGCTCCGAATGTTGCAAAGTGGATTGAAGGAAAAATTTTAAGCGGACGTTCAAGTAAAGACGAATTGAAAAAATTTAACGAAAGTATCGGCGTTTAAATTCAACTGAATCAAATATTAAAAAAACTCGATTGACTGAAAATGTCCGTCGAGAATTTTTTTAAGGAGTGAAAAAAATTTTGAAAGAAAAAAATTTGCTGATTTGGATTTTGGTTGTCGGTGTATTTGGAATTTTAAATACTGAAATGGGCGTCATAGGAATTTTGCCGTATGTCTCGGAAGATTTTAATGTTGATCTGACAACAGCAGGACTTTTAATAAGTTTGTTCGCTTTGGGAGTCGGTATTGCAGGTCCGACGATGCCTCTTATTTGTTCAAAATTTCCGCGTAAATTTATGATGTTGTTTGTACTCGGAATTTTTACCATTTGCAATGTACTTTCAATTTTGACGAATGATTTTGATATATTACTTGCGTTGCGTGTAATACCTTCGATTTTTCATCCTGTTTATTGTGCAATGGCATTCAGTACGGCGGCGGAAATTGGCGGAAAAAATGCACCGAAAGAAGTTGCAAAAATTAACATTGGAGTAAGTGCCGGAATGGTCATAGGAGTACCGATAAGCAATTTTTTGGCTGATTTAATTTCTCTTCAAGCCTCAATGACATTTTTTGCAATCGTGACGGCAACGGCATTCATTGCAACGATTATATTTGTGCCGACCATGAAAAAAACAAAACCTTTGAGCTACGGAGCACAAATTGGAATTTTGAAACGACCGATGATTTGGTTTTCAATATTGGCAGTTATTTTTGTAAACGGTTCAATTTTTGGTTGTTTCAATTATCTGGCGGCATATCTTGCTGATGTAACAAAATTTTCTCCGTCAGTTATCTCAATTTTACTTTTTGTTTACGGAATATGCAATATTTTCGGAAGTATGGCGGCAGGCAGACTTTTGACGGTTCAACCGATTTGGACTGTGAAATTATTTCCGATCGCGCTTTCAACAATTTATTTAGTGATTTATTTCGACGGCGGTGAATCATCTGTATCAATGACCATTTTAACTGTTATCTGGGGATTGCTTGGAGGAATTAACGCAAATATAACTCAATATTGGCTTTCACATTCTGCACCTGAAGCACCTGATTTTGCAAACGGATTATTTTTAACCTCGGCGAATATCGGAACAATGTCGGCAACGGCATTTTGCGGATTATTCATTGATAAATTTTCAATTAATGCTGTAATAATCGGCGGATTGATTTTTTCAATTATTTCATTGATGATATTCTGGTTTCAATGTAGTCAAAAAACTTTTTTCATTCCACAAAAGTAAAAAAAAATAAAAAAAGTGCTTGACAAAGAAAAAAAGATGTGGTATTCTTTACAAGCTGATTCGTTGAGCGCAACAACTCAACGACATACCTTGAAA
>CAJOPN010000163.1 GCA_905236285.1 uncultured Selenomonadaceae bacterium
AGTTCAAGGCAGAGAAGAAGAAATTTTGGTTATCGCTGAAGGCGAGACTGTCAACGCTTAATTAAATGCGAATTAAGAAAGGGTGAATTATTTTGAAGCAAGTAATGGGTATTGTAAACCTCCAAGAAAGTAGTGCCTCGATTCGCGATCTTACCGTAACTCGTGCAGTTGAATCTCTTCCGTTTGCAGGTCGCTATCGTCTTATGGATTTTGCACTTTCAAGTCTCGTCAATTCCGGCATCAATAGTGTCGGCGTAACTTTGCCGGATTATTCTCGTTCGGTTCTCGATCATATTCGCAGCGGTAAAGATTGGGATTTGGCTCGTCGTCGTGACGGCTTGACATGGCTGCCGGCAGCTCTTCCTGATAATGATTCACGTAAAGGCGATTTGAAAGACCTTTATGCAAATTTGGATTTCGTTGAACTCAATGACAGAAAATATGTCGTTTTGACGGCAGGAAGTTTTGTTTATAATATTGATTTCAATGACGTTTTCAAATTTATGGAAGAAACTGAAGCCGATATTACAATGGTTTATCATGTTGCAAAACGTGACAGAAATGCAAAAAATGTTGTCGTTCAAACGAGCACAAACGGAATTGTAACAGATTTGGCAGAAACTTCTTCGGTCAAAAAAGGCGACAAACTCGCAATGAGTATTTATCTTATGCCTGTTCCGACTTTTGCATATATCGTTCGTTCAACTTATGAACGCGGCGGACAAGATTTCACGATTGACGGAATTATTCGTCATGCAAACGAACATAAAATCAGCGCGTATGAGCACAAAGGCTATATTGCTCATGTCAATTCGACTTCAGAATATTACAAGGCGAATCGCGACATGCTTAAACCTGAAATTTGGGAACAAATTTTCATGCAGAAAGAACGTCCGATTTTTACAAAAGTCAAAGACGAAGTTCCGGTTCAATACAAAAATACTGCAAACGTTAAAAATTCTCTCGTTGCAAACGGCTGTATCATTCGCGGCACGGTTGAGAACAGTATCATTTTCCGCGGCGTAAATATCGGCAAAGATGCAGTTGTCAAAGATTGTATTTTAATGCAGCGTTGTGATGTCGGCGAAGGTGCAAAAGTTGAAAATCTCATCGCCGATAAAAATGTCATCATAAGCAAAAACAGATGGCTCAAAGGTGCCGAAAATTATCCTTACATCGTTGCCAAAAACGTACGAATTTAATTTAAAATTCGGAATGAGGAATGCGGAATCAAAAAATTTTAGCTCTGCATTCCATATTATAAATAAATTTGAGAAAGCGGTGGTAAAACTTGGCAAAAGAAAAAGATGTACGAAGTAAAGAAAACGACAAAAGATTTGAGAAACTCAAAGCAGACCTTAAGGCGCGATTTTTGAGTTCGGCTCATATCATGTTCGGACGTGACATAAAAGAACTGCCGATGAACGAAATTTATAAAACGGTTGCAGCGGTTGCAAAGCAGGTTATTTCAGAAAACTGGATTAAAACGAATAAAGCGTACATGGATCGCCAAGAAAAACAAGTTTATTACTTCTCCATCGAATTTCTCATGGGGCGACTCCTTAAATCCAATTTGATTAATCTCGGAATAGAAGAGGCCGTTGCAGAAGTTCTTGAAGATTTGGATTTGAATCTTCAGGATGCAATCGAAGAAGAACCTGATGCAGGTCTCGGAAACGGCGGCCTCGGCAGATTGGCTGCTTGTTTCATTGATTCAATGGCAGCTCACAGATTGCCCGGTCACGGCTGCAGTATCCGTTATCAATACGGACTTTTTGAACAAAAAATTATTCAAGGTCAGCAGGTTGAAATTCCAGATAACTGGTTGAGAGACGGTTTCGCATGGGAATATCGCAAGCCGGATAAAGCCATCAATGTTAAATTTTTCGGCAATGCTTACATGAAAGAACAACCTGAAGGCGGTTTGAAACTCGTTCATGAAAATGCAACAGTCGTTATGGCAGTTCCTTATGATGTGCCGATTGTCGGTTATCACAACAACACAGTCAACAATCTCAGACTTTGGAATGCCGAAGTCAATCGCGATTTTTCCGATTATGGAATGCTTACTCACGATCAAATGCGTGCAAAGAGAGAATATCGCGATTTTGTTGAAAGCATTACAAATTATCTTTATCCTGATGACAGCACTTTTGACGGTCGCCGTATGCGTTTGATTCAAGAATATTTCTTGGTCTCGGCAGGCACTCAAAGTATTGTTCGCCATTTCAAATTGACGGGAATGAATTTGCATGACTTCGCAAAGAAAATTGCAATTCACATCAATGACACTCATCCGGCACTTTGTGTTGCAGAATTAATGAGAATTTTCGTTGATGAAGAAGGTTTTGAGTGGAACGAGGCATGGGCAATTACAAAAAATACAATCGCTTATACGAATCATACAATTATGCCTGAGGCTCTCGAACGTTGGCAAGTCGGAATGTTCAAAGATTTGTTGCCGCGTATTTACATGATTATTGATGAAATTAATCGTCGTCATATTGAAGATGTTCGCGCACGTTATCCGAAAAATGAGGAAAAGGTCAGAGCACTTTCAATCATTGAAGGCGATGAAGTTCATATGGCGAGACTTGCAATCGTCGGTTCTCATTCGGTAAACGGCGTTGCAAAAATTCATTCGGATATTTTGAAATCAACGACTCTTCACAGTTTCTATGAATATGCTCCGCGTATGTTCAACAACAAAACTAACGGAATTACTCATCGCCGCTGGTTGATGGGAGCAAATCCCGAACTTGCAGAATTGATTGATGATGCAATCGGAAGTCGTCGTTGGCATCGTCATCCCGAACAGCTTGATTTGTTGAATGATTCAGTTGACGACAAATCTTTCCTCAATGAACTTGACAGAATTAAACATATTCGTAAAGAGGCACTTGCCGAATACGTCAAAAAACATAACGGCTTTGAAATTAATCCCGATACAATTTTTGATATTCAAGTCAAACGTATTCATTCATACAAACGTCAGTTGATGAATATCATGCATGTCATGTATCAATATCACAAATTAAAAACAGATCCGAGTTATAAACCGTTGCCGACTACTTATCTCTTCGGCGGAAAAGCTGCACCGGGATATTACATTGCGAAGGAAACTATCAGATTGATTCTCGCAGTTGCAAATAAGATTAACAATGATCCGTCTATCAACGACAAAATAAAAGTTGTCTTCATTGAAAATTTCGGCGTGTCAATCGGTGAGATAGTTTATCCTGCGGCTGATGTTTCGGAACAAATTTCAACGGCATCAAAAGAGGCATCCGGCACAGGTAACATGAAATTTATGATGAACGGCGCAGTAACTCTTGGAACTCTTGACGGTGCAAATGTTGAAATTCGTGACGCGGTAGGCGATGACAATATCGTGATTTTCGGACTCAAAGCAGGCGAAGTTTTGCGTTATTATGCAACTGGCGAATATTCAGCTTGGAATGAATACAATACAAATGAAAATGTCAAAACCGTTATGAGTATGCTCGTCAACGGAACTTTCGGACATTTCCAATCACTCTTTGATTATTTCCTGCAAGGCAATGACGAATTTTTCATTTTGAAAGATTTCAATGCTTACATTGAAGCTCACGAACAAATTTTCACACGTTATCAGGACAGAATCGGCTGGTTGAAATCGGCGGCAATGAATATCGCAAATTCGGGACGTTTTTCATCAGACAGAACAATCGACGAATATGCAAGCGAAATTTGGCAGATTAAACCCGTTATGATTCCATAATAAAAAAATGAGGAGGAATTTTTGTGAAAACCTCCAATATCGGTGAATATGATTTGTATCTGTTTCATCAAGGAACAAATTTTCATACTTACGAAATGATGGGTGCTCACTTCATCGAACAAGACGGCAGAAAAGGTGTAAGATTTGCCGTTTGGGCGAAAAATGCTCGTTCAGTCAGCGTTGTGGGAGATTTTAATCAATGGGATACACGTCGTCATAAGATGTTGCGTTGTGATGACGGAGAGACATGGGAAATTTTTATTGAAGGTCTTAAAGTCGGCGATATTTATAAATATGCAATTGAACCGCAATGGGGAGGACCGCATATTTTGAAAGCCGATCCTTATGGATTTTATGCCGAGAAAAAACCTCTTACTGCATCGCGTCTATATAAACTTGAAAATTATCAATGGCATGATGATGAATACATGGAATCAAAAAATAAAAAACCTTCGTATTCTCAGCCTATGTTAATTTATGAAGTTCATGCAGGTTCATGGCGGCGCAATGAAAACGGAGATTATTTAACTTATCGCGAACTTGCCGATCAATTAATCAGTTATGTCAAAGAAATGAATTACACTCATATAGAATTTATGCCTTTGACGGAACATCCTTTTGACGGTTCATGGGGTTATCAAACGACAGGTTATTATGCCGTTACGAGTCGTTACGGTGAGCCTGATGATTTCAGATATTTTGTTGAGACTGCACATAAAAACGGAATCGGTATAATTATGGATTGGGTTCCGGGACATTTTTGCAGGAATGACGAAGGTTTAAGAATGTTTGACGGGACAAATCTTTACGAGTCGGATAATCCGCAGCTTTCCGACAACAAGGGCTGGGGAACGACAAATTTTGATTACGGTCGAACTGAAGTTCAAAGTTTTCTGATTTCAAATGCGCTTTTCTGGTTGGAAGAATATCACATTGACGGCTTGAGAATTGACGGCGTTGCAAATATGCTGTATCTCGATTTTGGTCGTGAGCAAGGCGAGTGGACTCCGAATAAATACGGCAACAACGGAAATTTGGAGGCAATCGACTTTATAAAAAAACTCAATGAAAATGTTTTCAAGTATCATCCTCAAGCGTTGATGATGGCTGAAGAATCTACCGCTTGGCCTCTGGTCTCAAAACCGGTTTTCATGGGCGGAATGGGATTTAATTACAAATGGAACATGGGCTGGATGAATGACATGTTGAAATATATCAGCCTGGATCCGATTTATCGCAAGTGGAATCATGACAAAGTTACATTTTCATTTATGTATGCTTTTTCTGAAAATTTTGTTCTGCCGTTGTCACATGACGAGGTCGTTCACGGAAAATGTTCACTCATTGAAAAACAACCGGGCGAGTATGAACAGAAATTCGCAGGTTTAAGAACTTTTTTAGGTTATTGGATTGCTCATCCGGGCAAAAAACTTTTATTCATGGGCGGCGAATTTGCACAATTCATTGAATGGAATGAAAATAATCAACTTGATTGGCAATTAATCGATCAATATGAAATGCACAAAAAGATGTCGAATTACAACAAGGCTCTGAATAAATTTTACAAAGAAAATAAATCTTTCTGGCAAGTCGATTTTGACTGGAACGGTTTTCAATGGATTGATCCGAATGACAATGATAACAGCGTTGTTGCTTTCATTCGTAAGGCTGAAGATTCAAAAGATTACATAGTCGCGGTCTGCAATTTTACGCCCGAATCTCACGAAAATTATCGAATCGGAGTTCCCGAAAAAGGTTCTTATTACGAAGTTTTCAATTCCGATCTTGAAGACTTCGGAGGCAGCGGTTTTAAAAATGAAAATGATCTCAACACGCAAAATATTATGTGGCACAATCAAAATCAATCCATCGAAATAAAAATTCCTCCGCTTGCAACAATTTTTTTGAGGCACAGAAATTAATTTAAAAATAAATGAGGAGATGAATCCTTTATGAAGGTTCTTTATGTAGCGTCTGAAGCAGTACCGTTTTGCAAAACAGGCGGCTTGGCTGATGTCGCAGGCACACTTCCAAAAGCTCTTAAAGAGGCAGGAGTTGATGTTCGCGTAATTCTTCCGAAATTCGGTGCAATCGGTGAACAATTTCGCAGCAATATGGAACATATTTACGACGGCACAGTAAATGTTGCCTGGCGAAATAAATTTGTCGGTATTGATAAATATGAATTGGACGGAGTAACTTATTATTTCGTCGACAATCAGGAATATTTTTATCGTGAAGGTTTTTACGGCTATGATGATGATGCCGACAGATTTTCATTCTTCTGCCGTGCCGTCCTCAACTGCCTTGAAGCTATTGATTTTTGGCCTGATGTCATCAATGCAAATGATTGGCATGCCTCATTGATTCCTGTTCTTCTCAAACTTGAACATCAGGGCGATGAACGTTACGAAAAAATCAAAACGATTCTCACGATTCACAATTTAAAATATCAAGGTATTTTCCCGAAAGATGTCATGGCTGATGTTCTCGGTCTTGATTGGCAATATTTCAATAACGGCGATCTTGAATTTTATGATGCGGTCAACTTTATGAAAGGCGGCATTATTTACGCAGATTTCGTTTCAACCGTCAGCAAGACTTATGCACAAGAAATTCAGTATGAATATTTCGGCGAACATCTCGACGGACTTCTTCGCAAACGTCGCGATGATCTTTATGGAATCGTAAACGGAATTGATTACAATACTTTCAATCCGGCAACTGACAAACATCTTTTCGTCAATTACGACAATTCCGATAAATTTAACAGCTATGAACGCAAATGTGAAAACAAAGAAAAATTGCAGGAACTTCTCGGACTTCCGAAAGGTCGCAAGATTCCAATGGTCTCAATGATTACTCGTCTTGTCGCGGCTAAAGGTCTCGATCTCGTCGTGAGAATGATGGATGAACTTCTTCAACACGAAGATTTTCAATTTGTTCTTCTTGGCACAGGCGACAAAGTTTATGAAGATTGGTTCAAAGGTCTTGCTTGGAGATTCCCGAACAAAGTTTCTGCAAATATTCGTTTCTCAAATGAACTTGCTCAGAGAATTTACGCTTCGTCCGATATTTTCCTCATGCCTTCAAATTATGAGCCGTGCGGAATCGGTCAGCTTATTGCAATGCGTTATGGTGCAGTTCCCGTTGTCCGTGAAACAGGCGGCTTGAAAGATACCGTTCAGCAATACGACAAGTATGCAAGATCAGGCAACGGTTTTGTGTTCTCAAATTACAATGCTCACGAAATGATGTATTCTCTTAAACGTGCTCTCAGTACTTACGGCAATATTGAAGTTTGGATGCAAATCGAACACAATGCAATGAACGCCGATTACTCCTGGAAAGAATCTGCTCGCGAATACAAAGAACTTTATGAAAAAGTCATGCAGAAGTAATTTCATTCGTCAATTTAATCAGCTCGGCGAGAATTTTTTAGAGGACTCGTCGGGCTTTTTTCCATTTTTATTTTTTTGAGCAGGTGAAATTCATGATTGAAGACAAAAATTTATTTAAATATGAATTGGCGATTGTTGCAATTTTGAAAAATGAAGCTCCATATATCAAAGAATGGCTCGATTATCATTTGATGGCA
>CAJOPN010000164.1 GCA_905236285.1 uncultured Selenomonadaceae bacterium
TCCCATTGCTTATCTGTTAAATCTGTTGAATATTTTTTCTCATAATACAGCATTATACCACATTTTTATTTTATGAACACACTTTCTAAGGCGTTTTTTTACGTTAAAAATCAATCGAATTTTTTTGAATGATATGCAATCCATTCTTCACCTGACTCAAAAAATGGTTCCGGCTCAATATTTTTCTGAATCAGAATTTCTTTTGCCCAAGGAATAGGCGCATAGGATTTTTTCATTTTCTCGGGCTTAAAAATTATTCTTTCTTTACACGTATTGCATTCGTAAATTGTAGATTTGTACTTCGATGGAATTTCGGTGAAATTACCTATGGGCGCAAAAAATTCTTCTCCGCAACGATTACATTTTAATTTAAAGCCACTTTCCGCACTTTTTATTGTAAGTTCTTGACAACCGCATTTAGGACATTTTGTGCATTTCGGACATAGAGTGCCAGGAAATATTGCATATTTAATCCCGTCATCGCCTTCAACTATTTCTCCGTTTGAATCTTGATAACCGGCTCCGCAGTGCATGCAGGAATACAAGCCCCTGATTTTAACAGGAGAATCGCGAGAATCGATTATTTCTCCACAATGCCAACAATAGCTGAGATAAACGCCCTTTTGGTGTTCGGTGCAATTTTTATTTTTGCAGTGAAAAAGCGTGAAACCGAATATAGCGCGATGTAATCTCGTCGTTAAGTCGCCGATATTCGTAACTTTTTTTGTATCGGAAGGTTTGGAAAATGTCAAATATTGACCGCAATTTCTACACTTGAGTACTTCCCTCAATTCCCACAAGCGATTAAAAGCCGCACCGAAAGTATTAAAAAGTTCACCGTTCTTACGCACTTTAACAGATTTGGACTTCGGATTTATAAATTCATGGACAACTTCCAAATCTAATTTTTCAACCAATTCAGTCACTGACCATTCATTTATCGGCAAATCGTAATTTGGATACAAACGGGAGTACTGCGGCTCTTTTTCCTTAGTCGGATTGTTTTTAAGTCGAGGACAGTATGTTACAGTTTTCTGAATATTTTCACCGTATTCATTTTTTCCAATGGGTGCATCATCCCATACACATGATTCGCAGTATAAGTTTGTATCGTACACATCATAGTAAGAAGGACGAATTGAATGGTAGCATTTGTCGTAACGGCAAGGCGGCAAAACATGGGACAATTCGGGAAAATTTTCCCAGTTATCCAAAGGAATGTTAAAAATATCAACAAAAATTTGGGAGGCTTTATTTATTCTGGACTGCATTTTATCAAATTCACCGCGTGCCTTATAAAATCCGGCGCAAAGATAATGGTGAATAATTCGGACTCTCGGAGCGTGTTCCGAAATTTTTTTGCGGGAATTTAAACTTGCCAAAAATTCGCGAGAATTTTTATTTTCCTTAGCCGCCGCATACATCATAAAAATTAAGGTCTCGTCGTCAACGTCAAGAGTCTTGAAAAGTTCCAAATTGTTCCGCAAAAACTCCGCGCATTGAAATTTGAATTTTGAGTTTGATATGCAAGCAGAAAATTTTTTACTCGCCTCAGCCGAAAGATTAAAATTCTTGATAGTAATGTCATTGCTTCTTTGAATGAAGTCATCAAATAATTTTTGAAATTGCGTAGTTTCGGATTTTTCAATCACTTTTTCAAACAACGTCCATAGTTGAATAAGATTCAGTTTCTCCCAGACAAGCAACAGCGTTTCCAAAGAAAGTTTATCAAAATTTTTGATGACATTCTCCACATCAATGCCTAAATTCATCACGGCTTTTATTTTTATGATGTCGGAAATCTCTGACGAAGGGTTTTTATTGTAATCTTCCAGAAGCATTTGAAAATATTTTTCGAGTTCAGATTTATCGGTAATTAAAAATTTTAAAACTTTTGCAGTCATTCTTGAGTCAAACAAAATTTCTTGCGGGAGAGTACGCCAATACTTACCCCCGAACTTCCAATGACCATTTTCGGCAAGATCAAAAAAATCTTTACGAACCCACTCACAGTTCGACAAATAATTTTTATTGTTAATTATCGCCGTGAAAAATTTTGAAAGTTCGACCGAATTGTAATCTTTCAAGATTTTTTTCACGGTATTATAATTTTTGATGTTTGCAACAAAATTTTCACTGATTAAATCCTTAACGTCGACTTTGCGAATGTTCACGGCGTAATTATATGTAGTTTTCGCGTCTTCAATTAAATCGAAGCAGACAACATCGCCTTTTTCCAAAGAAATTTTATTCGACGCAACTTCGGAACGGTTTATATAAGCCCTGAAAGATTTATAGCCGGAAAGTTTGAGGTATTCAAATTGCCAAGTGAATTTAATTTTGATAAATCCGCAATCATCGTAGTCGCTGTCGGCGTTGAAATATTCCACGACGCCGATATTTTTTTCTTTCATAAATTTCACCCCATTCAATCGTCGTCGTTGACGGTCAACACAGCCATAAAAGCCTCTTGCGGAAGTTCGACGCTTCCGACGGCTTTCATTCTTTTTTTGCCTTCCTTCTGCTTTTCGAGAAGTTTTCTTTTTCGCGAAACGTCGCCGCCGTAACATTTTGCCAAAACGTCTTTTCGCCTCGCCTTGACGGTTTCACGCGCAATAATTCTGCCGCCGATTGCCGCCTGAACGGGAATATCGAAAAGTTGTTCGGGAATAATTCTTTTCAGCTTCAACGCCAAAGTTCTGCCGACTTTCGCCGCCCGACTCCTGTGAACAATCGCGGAGAGTGCGTCAACCAAATCGCCGTTTAACAAAATATCCAGCTTGACCAAATCAGACTCGCGATAAGTTTCCGGCTCATAGTCAAGACTCGCATAACCTCGCGTCATCGACTGCAGCTTATCGAAAAAGTCGTAAATAATTTCGTTGAGCGGGATTTCATAAGTCAACATAACACGCGTCTTGTCGATATAATCCATACCCTTGTAAGTGCCGCGCTTTTCCCTGCAAAGTTCCATAACCGCGCCAATATAATCACTCGGCACA
>CAJOPN010000165.1 GCA_905236285.1 uncultured Selenomonadaceae bacterium
CCGTGATTTTTCCAGCGTTCAACAAATTTTTTTATCTTCATAATTTTTTTACCTCAATGGTTGACTTAAAACAAATTAATTATATAATCTGCATATGGAAAATTCAATAAAAAAACAAAAACTTCCTGCGATCGAATACATAAGAGGTATTTCGATGCTCGGAGTAATCGGAATTCATGTCGGTTCGCAATATTTAATGAATCCTTCGGCAAATTTAAATCTCGTCGCTATTTTTGAAATTTTGACGAGATTCGCCGTCCCGATATTTTTTTTCATTAGTGCTTTCGGACTTTTTTATAATCTCAATGAAAATTTTAATTATAAAGATTTCATGCAGCGACGATTCAAAACGGTTTTGATTCCTTATTTGTTTTGGTCGTCTCTATACATTTTGCATGACAATTTATATTACGGTTTCGGTTTTCCTTCGCCCGATTATCTTTTGAAATTATTTTTCTTCGGGCTGGCGAAATATCATCTCTATTTTTTGGTGATTCTTTTATGGTTCTATGCTTTAATGCCGCTTTGGATTTCAATCGTCAAAAAAATTTCGTCTCGTGATTTGTTTCTTCTTCTGATTTTTCAGATTGCCTTTGATTATTTTTCAAGTTATAATTACTCTCTTAATATGCTGGTTTATTCTCTGCCTGAAGATTCTTTGCTGAGAGATTTTCTTTTCTATCGTCTAAATTATTTGATTCTGCATTACATTTTTATTTTCATTCTCGGCGGATATTTGGCAGTTCATATTGATAAATTTTTTGATTTCATGCGTAATAGAAAAATTGCACTCTCGACAAGTTTTATTTTTTCGTTGACGGCAATGCTCGGCTACTTTTATTATCTCGTAAAATTTCAAAATTTCTCATTGGAAGCTGCAGTTAATACTGCTCATCAACTTTCACCGATCGGAATAATTTATACTGCTACCGCCTCAATTTTTTTCTTTATGCTTTTTACTTTCGTTGTCAATGATTCAATGATTCTGAAATTTTTGGGCAGACATTCATATTTTGCATATTTGTTTCATCCTTTTATAATATTTTATCTGCGTCTTTTGATGGTTAAATTAAATCTTTTGATGACTGCGTCCAATGCAATTTTGCTTTACATTTTGACTGTTGCATTGTCATTGATATTTGCGGAGAAATTCAGAAATTCAGGCGGAATCGTCAACAAATTGACTATAGGAGTTTATAAAAAATGAATTTTTTGACAAGAAGAGAATTTTTAAAAGCGGCATTGCTGATTGCAGGAGGAAATTTTTTAAGCGGCTGCGGCAATCCGAAAATTGAAGATGAAAAAATCAACGATATTGAAATAAATTATCTTCGGCAAATGATTACAAATGATCCGTCGACTTCAAGGACGATTATTTTTCAGAGCGATGATATTTTGCGAAAACCTGCCGTTGAAATTGATGATAAAATCTTTTATGCCGAAGAGAAATTTTTTACTGATGACGATCACATAAATAATCAATATTCGGTAAAAATTGAAAATCTTGAAGCCGGAAAAAATTATCGTTACAGAATCGTTGATGAAAATCATTGCGGCGATTGGCACGAGTTGAAAACATCTGACGGAAAAAATTTTAAAGCAATTATATTTCCTGATTCGCAATGTGCAGATTATAATGTTTGGAAAAAAGTTGCAGAGACAGCCTTTGAAAAAAATCCCGATGTAGCATTTTTTATAAATATGGGAGATTTGGTTGATAACGGAGAGGATTGGACTCAATGGCGTTCATGGTTCGACGGTGCAAAAAATTTTTTGGATAAAATAATTTGCGTCCCGATTCTCGGCAATCACGAATGTTATAATCGGCAATGGAAAGTTCGCGAGCCTTTTGCATATTTAAATTATTTTCAACTGCCGCGATATTATTCTTTTGATTTCGGCGATATTCATTTTGCAATTTTGGACAGTCAATGGTCGGAGCTTGAAGACGTAGGAGGAGACGGAAAAAATTTTATTCTTGAACAAAAAAATTGGCTACGAAAAGATATTTCGTCAACGCAAAAGAAACGAAAAATAATTTTGATTCATAAAGATGTTTTGCAATATCGAATAAACGGAAGACCGAACAGGCTTGAAGGATTCAGCGATGTCGGAGAAGAATTTATGCCGCTCTTTGATGAATTGAATATTGATATTGTCTTCACGGGGCATTTACATACTTATCGAGATCGCGGACATATTTTTGATTTTAAACATGATTCACGCGGACCGCTTTATATTTTAACGGGAATAGCCGGCGACGTTCGTTATCCGAATCTTTGGATTGATCACGCACTTGATGTTGTTACTGCACCTCAGCCTGAAGTTGATAATTATCTGACGCTTGAATTTAGTAATGAAAAAATAATTGTCAAATGTTTTTTATCTGACGGAACAGAAATTGACAAGGCAGAAATTTAAACGACAAAGGAATTTTAAAATGGAGAAAAAAACGGACAGCTTACTTTTTAAATTTGCATTTATTTTTGCAGTTTTTACGGTTGTGACATTGCTGATGAGCGGAATAAATACATATGTCAATCAAACAAATTCATATAAAAGTCAATGTGAAGACAGGATTTAAGACATAGCAAGATATTTAAAAGAATTGATAAAAGCGGACGGAGAAAATTTTTTACAGTTTCAAAATTATTTTCTTGAGAACAATGAAAAAATTTTAATTCGTATGGATTTTTCAGGAGATTATCAGCCGGCGAAACATAAATTTGAAAAACTTTTTGCTGAACAATATCCGAATAAGAATTTCGGGACTGACATAAAATTTGATGAGCTGCCTGAAAATATTAAATTGGCGTATACCGAATTTTACATTGAATATTGGACAAATACATTTGAAAAAGCAAGAGATTCATTCGGAATAAAATACGCTTATTATTTGACACCCGGTAAAGAAAAACTTCATATGGTCTGGATGATTGACGCATTCCGAGAGCCGAAAACAATAGACGGAGTTGAATATATAACTCTGGGCATTGATGTTTTAGAAGAATTTGACGCTCATCAAAAAATGTGGACGGCATGGGAAAGCGGAGAAGAACCTGAAGGATATGACACGTATGACAATGAATACGGCAAAACTTACGCTTATTATACGCCTCTCAATATTGACGGAAAAACAGTCGGAGTTATCGGAACCGAAATTGAAATTGAAGAAGTCAACAACGAAATTTTAAAATTAACTCTCGAACAATCGGCAGGCATGGGAGTAATTCTTTTAATCTGCGTTTTAATTTTGCTCTGGTTCATCAATAAAAAATATATTTCAAAACTTTCACATTTACAATTAAATGTCAGAGAATATGCTCAGAAAAAAGATCCGCAAGTAGTTGAAACGATAGAAAAAGAGGCGGACGGCAATAAAGATGAAATTGCATCATTGGCAATGCAGGTTGCGGCGATGATTTTGGAACTCGAAAATTATATGAAAAGTTTGGTCAGAATCGCAAAAGAATTGTCAAGTACAAAAGAAAAAGTTGATCAAATGCACGAACTTGCTCACAAAGATGCTTTAACGGGAGTTCTGAATAAAAATTCTTACGATAAGGCGATTCGTCAACTTGATTGGAAGATTCAGGACGGAAATGCAGAATTTGCCATTGCGATGATTGATTTAAATTTTTTGAAGAGAATAAACGACACGTACGGACATGAAAGCGGAAATATTGCAATTCAACGACTTTGCAGAATGCTTCAGGATATTTTTAAAAATTCTCAAGTTTTCCGTATCGGCGGAGATGAATTTGTAATAATTTTGGAAAATGAAGATTATTTTAATGTTGATAATCTCGTCAATGAATTTAATGACAAACTTAAAAAAAATGCCTCAGACAAAACTCTTGAGGCATGGGAAAAGATTTCGGCATCAATCGGCGTTGCTGTTTACGATGAAATTATTGACAGCAGCGCAAGCAATGTTTTTAAACGTGCCGATAAAGCAATGTATATTCGCAAAAAAGAAATGAAAGCTGTGCGAATTTAATTAAAAAAAATCTTCAAGCAGACTGAACGGACTGTGTGACTTTGATTGATGAGTTTTATTTTTTACGGATTTTTTAACTTCATGTTTGCCGCCTGTCTCATTAATTACTTTGCATAAATTCAGCGCGATATGATTTATTTTGTCAAATTCGTCTTCGATGTCATCAATATTATGATCGTCGCTTTTCTCGACAAATTCCAATGCAAGAGAAAAAATTTCTTTAGATACCGCTGAATTTTGTTCCTCACTCAATGTGGGGATTTTTTTGAAATGATGTTTAATGCAATCGTTTCGGAGTTCGGAGGTTACAACATATCGGCGTACTTCATTATAAACTTTGGCTACTTGTGACTTTGCATCTTCCAAAATATTTTTCGCCTGAGCAATTATAACGTTTGCATCTTCTTCTTTGACGTTAAGCTCTTTTAATTTTCTTTTGAGTTCGTTTATCGTCATCAAAATACATGTGTAAGTACTTTTCTCCGATTTTTCGATGAATTTAACTTTGTAAATTGAACGTTTAATTCCGTCGCCGCTCGCCTTCTCATTGACGAAATCTATCAATGATCTGTTCGTCGGCACCAATTTTTCAATGGAATTGCTTATCGGCTTGAGCCAATGTTTAATTTCATTTTCGTTCATTTATAATCACCCCCGATTCAAAAAAATTTTTCTGAATTACAAATAACTGATCGGATTAACTCTCTGACCGTTTACATGAACTTCATAATGAACATGCGGACCTGTACTGAAACCTGTTGAGCCCATAAGAGCGATAACTTGACCGCGTGCGACTTGTTGACCTGTTGAAACGACAACTTGACTTGCATGACCGTAACGCGTCATAATTCCGTTGCCGTGATTAATGTCAACCATATTTCCGTAACCGCCGCTGTTCCATCCTGCATATTCGACAACACCGTCAGCCGTTGCAACTATCGGCGTGCCCAAATCATTCGCAATATCAATTCCCGGATGAAAATCACTTCCTCCCCAGCGCAGTCCGTAAGGTGAAGTTACAACCCCGGTAGTAGGCCAAATTGAAGGAACGGTTGCACCTGTCAAAGTCGGATTAAATGCAAATGAATTTGTTGACATCAATCCGTCAGCAGAAATTGCAGCTGCTACACTTGTCGCTGATTGTGCTGCTGTTTGAATACTTATCATCATTGCCATTTGTTCGCGTTGAGTTTTTAATGCCGCTTGCAAATCTTCCAAACTTTCGCGGCGTATTTTTAAATTTGTTTCGAGCATCGTCAACGCTTCTTCAATGTCATTTATTTTTAATTCGTCAATCGGTCCGCCTTGTCCGTCATTTATGTTTTCCGATGTTTCATTTTCAGCCGCTGAATCTTTTTCGGTGTCTTCCGATTGATTCTCTTGCGTTTGTGCAGATTCTTCAGCCGCTTTTTTCTCTTCAACGTCTTTCGGCGGTTTTACTCCGGCTTGTATTCTCAATTCCGTTTCCATCTGCGTCAAATTTTGCAGTTCCTCCGAAAGATTCGCCGCTTTCTTTGATAAATTTAAAAGTTGTTCCTGCTGATGTTCGGTTGATTGCTGCATTTCGCTTATTTCAGCTTGATGATTTCGATAAGTCATAAAAGAGTAAATCGAATAACCGCCTGCAATCAAAAAAATTATTGATCCGAATATTAATGACGTTATTGCGAATTTGTACATCTTCGGTGTGAGAGTGAATCGTCTTTCTTTCTCCGAAGATGTTTTATTTTCATTTTCCAAAAAATATTCCTCCAAAAAAAATTCTTTAATAAATAAAATTTTCAATGATTATTATAAACTTATTCCGAAACAAATTCAAATTTTTTCAAAAGATTTTTTTCAATCAACTCAATTTAATTTTTATTGCAACTAATTTTTTATAATGATATAATTTGTTCAAAATGATTTTAGGAGAAGGAAATGGGTCTCAGAATTTTAGACAGATATATTTTTCGTGAAGTTATCATCGCTTTTATTTTCGGTATATGTGCATTTTCGGCAGTTTTCATCGGTTCGGGAACACTTTTTAAAATTGCAAGATATATTACTGATTACGGAGCGTCATTCACGGCAGTAATTAAAATTTTTGTTTACGGAATGCCTGCAATAATTATGTGGACGTTTCCAATGTCAATGCTTTTGGCAACTCTTTTGACTTTCGGCAGACTTTCGAGCAATTCGGAAATTACCGCGATGAAATCTTGCGGAATAGGTTTTTCAAGAATCGCCGCACCTGCAATTTTTTTGGGATTCGTCGTCAGCGGCCTCGCAATTCTTTTCAATGAGCACGTCGTTCCTTGGGCAAATACTTCTTACAATAATGTTTTGTATTACGAAATTCAGGGAAATACTGAAATGAAATCGCAGGAACATATAATTGTAAAAGAAATTAACGGCGGAAAAATGCAGCGTTTGGTTTATGCACGAGAGTATGAGGCAAAAACTGAAACTCTTCAAGGCGTGACAATGCAGGAATTTAACGGCGAAGGTCTCGTCACTCATGTTGAAAATGCAGATTATGCCGAATGGAAAAATGATACTTGGATTATGCATCGCGGCATGATTTATGATATTTCCGAAGACGAAAGAACTCATTCAATGCGATTTGAAAAACAAATTTTGCCGGTAAAAGCAAGTCCGCGTCAAATTGTCCGTGAACAAAAAAAGCCTGAAGAACTCACAATGCACGAATTAAAAGCACAAATAAGAATTATGAAAACTCAATATGTAAACACCTCGAAACTTGAAACCGAACTTTATCAAAGAGTGACAGTTCCGATGGCGAGTTTAATTTTCGCGCTTATCGGTGTTCCTCTCGGTCTTCAGCCGACAAGAAATTCTTCATCAATGGGTTTTGCTTTGAGTGTAATAATAATTTTTATTTACTATACGGTTATGACACTTTCAAATGCAATCGGCAGAAGTGGTGCAATCGCTCCAATGTATGCCGTTTGGATTCCGAATATTATCGGTCTTTTCTTCGGAATGATTTTAATTCGTCGTGCCTCTCGCTGATTATTTAAATCTTTGACGTGTTATTTCCACCAATCCCAGCGGTGTCATGTCAATTATCTTCGTCTTCATTCGATCTTTTAATGCTTCTTTTCTCATAAATTGCATTAAATTTTCTTTGTCTTCGTCATTAGGCATATCTATAAAATCGACAATTATTATTCCGCCTATGTCCCGCAGTCTGATTTGTTTCAAAATCATTTCGGCAGCTTCAACATTTACTTTGTAAACCGTATCGGATAAATTTAAATCGCCGACGAATTTTCCGCTGTTTACGTCGATTGCTGTCAATGCCTCCGTTTTGTCGATAACTATAAATCCTCCCGACGGCAATTCTATTTCACGATTTTTAAGTTTTGATATTTCTTCTTCAACGTGATATTTTTCAAAGATCGGAACTTCATTTTCATAACGTTTCAATTTATCAATCAGATTCGGTGAAATTCCTTCAACAAATTTTGTTGCTCGCCTAAAAATTTTTAATGAATCAATCAAAAATTCGTCAACGTCGCTTGTCAATTCATCTCTGACGATTCGCGACATTAAATCATTATCGCTGTATAAAAGTGACGGCGATTTTTTTTTGATCATATTTCTTTCGATTGCTTTCCAGAATTTATAAATATTTTGAATGTCATTCAACAAAATTTCTTCGTCGCAATCCTGCGCATCAGTCCTGATAATCATTCCCGCATTTTTCAAATGAGCTTTTTTTGCAATTTCAAAAAGTCGTCCGCGTTTTGAATTGTCAATTTTTTTTGAAATTCCGATATAATTTATTCGCGGCAGTAAAATTACATTGTGTGACGGAATTGAAAGAGAAGTAGTCGCACGAGGTCCTTTTGTGCCGATTGCTTCTTTTTTTATCTGAATGATTATTTCTTGCCCTATTTCAAATTTTTGATCTCTGTTTGGCTGCAGAAATACATTTTTATCGCGTCCTATGTCAACGAATACTGCCTGCATTCCCGGTAAAATATTTTGAATTTTTCCTTTGTAAATATTTCCCAAAAGATGAGGATTGTCTTCACGTTCAACATAATAATTTGACAGCATTCCGTTTTCGACTGTTGCAACTGATGTTTCATTTCTTTTATGATGTACCAAAATTTTTTTCATTAATTTTTATAATTCCTTCCTTTTTTTTGTGCGGCAATCATTATATTATCATTCAAAATTTTTGTAAAGAAAATAAAAAAACTCCCTTTTAAACGAGAGTAATTTTTTTAAAAAGATTAATTTTTATTCGTTGATGACTTTCATTGTCGGAAAGAGTAAAACGTCACGAATTGAAGGCGAATCAGTCAAAATCATCACCAATCTGTCAATTCCGATTCCGAGTCCGCCTGTCGGTGGCATTCCGTATTCAAGTGCACGAATAAAATCATTGTCCATAACGTGAGCTTCTTCGTCGCCTGCCTCACGTTGTTTTAATTGATCTTCAAATCTTTTGCGCTGATCAATCGGATCATTTAATTCAGTAAATCCGTTTGCAAGTTCTCTGCCGAATACAAAATATTCAAATCTGTCAGTAATTCGCGGATCATCCGGATTTCTTTTTGCAAGCGGTGAAATTTCGGTGGGATGTCCCGTTATAAAAATCGGTTGAATTAACTCTTCTTCGACTTTTGCCTCAAATGCTGCGTTTAAAATTCCTCCGATTCCGAATCTTTCTTCATATTCAACGCCGATTTCTTTTGCCATTGCTCTTGCCTCATCGACATTTTTGCAACTCAAAAAATCTTTTCCGGTTTTATTTTTAACTGCGTCATTCATGCTGATTCGCGGAGCATTTGCCAAATCAATTTCAACGCCTTGATAATTTATTTTCGTCGTGCCGCAGACTGCCTTCGCCGTCTCAATCGCTATTCCGTGTGTAATATCTATCATGTCGCGGTAATCGCCGTACGCTTGATAAACTTCCATCGTCGTAAATTCCGGATTGTGTCTCTGATCCATTCCTTCATTTCTGAATACTCTTCCGAGTTCATAAACTCTTTCATATCCGCCGACGATCAAGCGTTTGAGATTTAATTCGGTTGCAATTCTCAAATAAAGTTCCGTATCCAATGCATTGTGATGAGTGACAAAAGGTCTTGCCGCTGCACCTCCCGCAATCGTCGAAAGTACCGGCGTTTCTACTTCCAAAAATCCGCGTTCATCAAGATATTTTCTTATCGTTTGAATTACTTTTGTTCTCTTGATGAATGTTTCGCGTACTTCAGGATTTACTATCAAATCCAAATAACGCTGACGATAACGAATTTCAACATCTTTCAAGCCGTGAAATTTTTCAGGCAGCGGACGCAATGATTTACTCAACAATTCAAAGTCATAAATTTTTACGGTCAATTCGCCGCGTTTCGTTTTGAAAACTTTTCCTTTGATTCCGATAATGTCTCCTATGTCCAAAAGTTTGAATTGAGAGTATTTTTCTTCGCCGAGAATATCCAATTTAAAATAAATTTGAATATTGCCCGTGCGATCGTTGAGTACCCCGAAACTTGCCTTGCCGTGTCCGCGAATTGCCATCACTCGACCTGCAATTTTTACTTCGCCGCCTTCAACTTCCTCTTCAAGATTGTCATATTCTTTGTGAATATCTTCAGCATGATGAGTTACTTCAAAACTGTGTCCAAACGGTTCAATATTTTTTTCGCGGAATGATTCCATTTTTTCGTGGCGAACTTTTATCAATTCATTTTCATCAATCGGCATTTGATTTTGTTGTTGATTCTGATTCTTTGACATCTTATATTTCTCCTACGATTCAATTTTTACTATTTCATACAAAATAATTCCGGCAGGTGCATGAACTTCGGCGACGTTATTGACTTTTTTATTCATCAATGCAAAACCAAGCGGAGATTCATCGGAAATTTTTCCTTCATCGGGATTTGTTTCCGTCGAGCCGACTATTCGATATTTTTCTTCTTCGTCAACGATTTCATAAACTTTGTAAATATCTTTCAATTTGCCGTAAAATTCCGTTTTGTCTGCTTCGATAATTTTATAAATTTTTCCTTCGTCTTCTTCGGTTGATTCGCTGATTTTTACAAGTCCGCCTTCAATTAATTTGTAAACATTTTCAAAATCGTTCGGTTTTTCGCTGATCGGTTCGACCGTTACATTTATCAATTTATAAGCCGATTCGCTGCCGACTTCGATAAATTCATTGTCGACAATTTTATAAATCGGTGCAGTAATTTCAGGCTTGTCGGTAATTTCTTCCGGCTTTCCATCAATCACTTTATAAACGTTTTCGACTCTTCCGTAAGTTTCGCCGATAATTTCCTCAATTTCTCGAATTACAACCGTGTTGCCGATGTCGATAATATCGCTGTCGGATTTATGCTGAATAATTTGGCTGTTGACTATTTGCGCCTCAAGATCAAAAATTTCTCCTTCAAGAAACGCTTGTTCATTTTTTGCATCGTCATATTCGGAATTTTCGCTGAGGTCTCCGAGTGCGATTGCAGCTTTAAGTCTGTCAGCTACTTCTATTCTGCGTACACTTTTTAAATAATCGAGTTTTTTGACAAGTTCATCATAGCCGTCTTGAGTCAGCATGACTTTTTTTTCTGCCATTGATTTTACACCTCTCAAAATTTTTTAATCATTAATGATAATTTTTTCACCTGATTTAATCGGTGCCCATGTCGGGATTTTTTCATGTTTTCCGAAAAAATTTTCTGAAGGTTTCCATTGCGGATAACCGACTCTGTGCATTGCCACGAAATATTTGACTTTTATTTTATGTAAAAATGCTTTTGCTCCTATTTCCTGTGAATTGCCGAGTCGTCCGTCAACGGGGAAAAATGCAACGTCTGTTTCCATTCCCGCCATTCGTTTAAGTTGTTTTTTAAATATTTTTTCCATCATCTCTTGATTTTCTATCGTGTCGTTCTCCCAATGCCACCAGTTAAAATCGCCTGCATGAAAAATTTTTTTATCGTTAAATTCAACAAAAAACGAAACGCCGACATCAGTCGAATCAAAACTTTGAACTTTGATAATATCATCTTGCCAATCGCTGTAACGTTTCATCAAGATGATATTGTCCTGTGGAAAAATTTTAATTCGTTTGGTATGCTTGAGATCGTAACTGAAAATATATTTCGTCGTCTGTTTGGCGTACGCTCTTATATGCGTGCCGAAGTGATCAAAATGTGCGTGACTGACGAAAATATAAAGATTGTCAAAATTTCCTTCGTCAACGATCTTATCAACAACTTTTTCAGGATCTTCAAAATCATCGAATACTAAAAGTGTCCTGTCATCGCGAATCAAAAATCCGCTGTTGAGCAGGTAAGTGATCTCCATTTTTTTTTAACCTCCAAAAAAATTAATTCTTAACAATTTTACTTGCCGGCTCGGTAAATCCTCTTCCCATAACTTCACTTGCCGACATTATCAATAAAAATGCGTGCTCATCTATTGAATGAGTAATAATTTTTATTTTTGCAATTTGAGTTAAACTGACAACAACGAGGATAACATTTTTTTCTCGTCCCGTGAATGCTCCTTGTCCGTGCAGAAATGTCACGCCGCGACCGACAATATTTATAATTTCATCGGCAATTTCTTTCGATTTGTCCGATACAATCAAAATTGCTTTTTTGCGATTGAAACCTGCGCTGACTTTATCCGTTACCTGCGAATTTACATACATACAAATTAAAGTGAACATAGCTGGAGCAATTCCAAACATAAATCCGGCAATCGAAACGACAATGCAATTAAAACAAAAAATCGCCGCTCCCATATCCATTGAATAATATTTTTTTATTATTGCGCCGAGAATATCAAATCCTCCGGTTGATCCGTTCATTCTGAAAACAATCCCGTAGCCTATGCCGTTGAAAACTCCTCCGAAAATTGATGCAAGCATAATATCATCAACGGGAGCATAAGCGTTTAAAAATCTCATTGCATCGAGACAAGCAGCAAAAATAAATGTACCGATTATTATATCAATCGTATATTTTTTGCCGAGCAATTTATATGAAATTATCAGCAACGGAATATTATACAAGAAAGTTTGAACGCCGATAGGAAATTCAGAGAGATAATAAACGATAATGGCAATTCCTGTTGCACCGCCGGTAAGAAGATGAGACGGAACGATGAATAAATTTATTGAACAGCTTGCAATCAAACAACCGATAATCATGCCGAAATATCTGAACGTTTGATTTTTTGAAATGAGTGAAGTTAATTTCATTTAATTCCTCGAAAAAATTTTTTAAATGTTTTTGTCTCTGAAATTCTTTTAATCCTTGAACGCCAAACATTATATCACAAAAAATTTTTAGTGCAATTTTTATTTTTAATTAAATGAAAATTTATCACGTCAAAAATTTTTTAAAAAGTATTGACAGAAATTAAACGTAAGTATATAATTGACGGCGTTGGGGACGTAGCTCAGCTGGGAGAGCATCAGGTTCGCAATCTGGGGGTCGAGGGTTCAATCCCCTTCGTCTCCACCAATAATGTA
>CAJOPN010000166.1 GCA_905236285.1 uncultured Selenomonadaceae bacterium
GCGTCAGGCGAATTTAAACGTTTCAAGGCTTATAAATCTCACATTCTCGAAAAAAAATCTCCGAAACGTAAACGTAATTTGCGTAAATCCGCTTTAGCATCTGCCGGAGATCGTCGCAATCTTATTAAAATTCTCCCTTATGCTTAAAAAAAAATTTTTTGTACTTAGATTGGATATGATAACATGAGAGTTAAATCCGGCGTGACAGCTCATGCTCGCCACAAGAAAATTTTAAAGCTCGCCAAGGGCTACCGCGGTGCAAGACATCGCCAGTTTAAAAAGGCCAATGAATCGGTTATGAAAGCCGGTTTTTATGCCTATCGCGATCGCAAAACCAAAAAACGCAATTTCCGTCGTCTTTGGATTATTCGTATCAATGCGGCGGCTCGTTCCTTCGGTATGACTTACAGTCGTTTGATTGCAGGTCTCACTAAGGCAGGTGTTGCCGTCGATCGCAAGCTCCTTGCCACGTTGGCTGTCTCCGATACTGCCGCGTTTGCCAAGTTCGTCGATTTGGCAAAAGAGCAAGTTAAATAATTCAACAATAAATAAACGTAAAATAAAAAGTGCAGTTTCTCGTTTGAATGATTCTGCACTTTTTGATTACTCTTTTTTTATTCTAAAAAATTATTTTTTATCTTTCTCGCCTTTTTGTATTTTCTTCTCTTCAGTTTGTACCGCTTTTTCAAATGCTCTGTAAAATTCTTCTGCCATTTCTTTATATGTTTTTACATTTTTCGTTTCGTCACTCTTACTGCCTTCAACTCTCAACACATATACCAATTCATTTGTATTCGGCAAATATACTTCACAGAACAAATTTAATCGGCTGTTATTCGCCAATGTTGCATATAAATATCCGTCTGCATATTTGTATACATGCTCTTTAAATATTCTTCGTGCTTCCGCTTTCGGCAATACTTTTATATCAATTCCCGTATCTGCTTTGATATTGTTCACCATCGAATCATACGATACAACATATGTATCTCTGGCTACTCTTCCCGCCTCAAACAATGCTGTCATAAATTCATTGAGTGTAGGTTCTTTCTCAAGTGTTTGATAATAATCGGGATATGCTACTGCAAGTCTTTTCATTCTCGCAAGTTCGGCTCCGTTATTGACTGTTTCCGCCGTTGCCGCCTCACACACTCCTATCATCAACACAAATGCAAATATCAAAGTCAGTATAGTTTTCATTATTCGCATTCAATCATCTCCTTATATCAATTTGTGTGCTTTCAATGATTTTTTCAATACTTCCAAATTATTTTCTTCCATTTCACTAAGCGGCATTCTCAATTCGCCGACATTATAGCCCATTAATCTCATTGCCGTTTTCACAGGTATCGGATTTACTTCACAGAAAAGCGCGTCTATTAAATCTGCATATTCAATTTGTAATTTCGAGGCTTCTTTCATGTCACCGTCAAAATAAAGTTGGCACATATCGTGAGCAACTTTCGGCGCAACATTGGCAAGTACCGAAATTACTCCCAAGCCTCCGAGTGAAAGTATCGGCAATATTTGATCGTCATTTCCGCTGTAAATATACAATTCGTCTCCGCATGCCGCTCGCGTTCTCAATACTGATGTCAAATCGCCGTTTGCCTCTTTCACGCCGACTATTCTTTCATGTTTCGACAACTTTGCATATGTCTCAGGTTTAATATTGACTCCTGTCCGTGACGGTACATTGTAAACTATCATCGGTATTTTAACGCTGTCGGCTATCTTGTAATAATGCGCTACGAGTCCGTTTTGAGTGCATTTATTATAATACGGCGTTACTGCCAATATCGCATCTGCTCCCACTTCTTCGGCATGTTTTGCCAATTCTACCGCGTAAACTGTTTCATTTGATCCTGCTCCGGCTACGACAGGTATTCTTTTATTGACTTTTTCGACTGTGTATTTGATTACCTCTCGATGTTCTTCGTCCGTCAATGTCGCCGATTCTCCGCTCGTCCCGGCTATTACGATTGAATCCGTTCCGCCTGAAATTTGATCTTCTATGATTCGTCCGAGTTCTTCAAAATTAACTCCGTCTTTCGTAAACGGTGTTATGATTGCCACTCCCGAACCTGTAAATATTTTTTTCTTCACGCTCTCACTTCTCCTTTTTAATTTTTACTCTTTATTATTCTTTCAAACAATGCAGAATTTTCATTGACGATTTTTTCATTGCCGAATACACAAATATTTTCTTCCTTCATACATGCGTCAATTATTTCTGCCAATTTTTTAATGTCTTCAAGTGTCGTCGACAATATTTCATCTCTTGTACGCTGTCTGTCTTCGTAACTTACTCCCGCTATTACATCACTTATTACCGCTGCTCCTTTCATCGCCGGTGTCTTCGGTGTATCCAATTTGCTTATCGTTCCGATTATATATTTTCTTATTTCGCGTTCATTCAAATCAAGATTTCTTATAAATTCTGCCGTCCCGTCAAATACTTCAAGCGTTCTTTTCAAATTCGGATCGCGATATGATTCAAATATCAAATTTCCGTTGCGGTACATATTTACAAATGCCCCGTATGCTCCTCCTTCCACTCTTATTTTCTTCCAAAAATATTCATATCTCAAAATCGTTTCAAGTACTTCCATTACTCCGCTGTATTTGTAGCCGAGATTTACAAAATTTGCTCCCTTTCCGACGTATTGCACCATACTTTGGCTTGTTATTCCCTCTTTGTGCACCGTCTTTGGATAATAATATCTCGCAACTTCATATTCATCTACAGGCAAACTTTTTATCAAGTACGAAAGATGCGGTTTAAATTCGTTATAAACTTCCTCCGTCGCCGCCACTCCAATTAATATTCCGTTGCGGTTTATCAATCTGTCTTTCACGTCATACAATTCATCAATCAATTTTTCAAATCTCTTGTCAAAATCTTTCAGCAAATTTTTCAAATAGGCATTGTACGGCAAAAAACTTTCATTCGCATATGCTCCGGATTTTGTTTGATATGATACAAGTCTTGCTCCTACTACTTGATGTGCTCCTCTTTCTATACTCAATTCAAGATTTATTTGTTCCTCTTCTACCAATTCACGAATTCGCTTTTTATCTATGAATACCGATTCATTCAAAATTTCACTCAATATTTCGCCGAGTTTTTCCTGTTTCGATTTTAATACTTTCGTCGTGATTGCAAGTTTCGGCATGAATGAATCTGCTTTTCCTATCTTTGTATATGCACTTAAATTCATTCCCAAGCCGCCGAGATTTAAATTTATTTCATTCGATATTTCTTCATATGTGTGATTTTTCGTGTCGACTCGTCCGAGCAAATCTATCAGCAAATACGCCGTCAACTGCATATCCTGCGGAACTTTTGAGGCATCAAGATACATTTTCAAATAAATTATTCCGTTCGTCTGCACATTTGAATGAACTATTCTCACGCCGTCCAAATCTCTGAATTTCATCGGCAGTCGCTCAGTTTCTTTCGTTATATCTGAAAGCTGCAGCAACGGCAATACTTCCAAATTATCCGTGTACGGTGACGGTGTTTCTTTAAATTCAGGTTCTTTCGGCAATTCTGTTTTTTCTTCAATTTCAACTGCAGGTTTTAATATTGTTCTTACTATATGATTGTTTTTAAGGAAACAAATTTCAATCAAAAATTCAAATAATCCGTTATCAATTTCCGATTTAATAAATTCAAGTGCATCTTCATACTTCAAAAACGTATCGACTGCTCCGCCGTAAAGTACACTTCTCATTAATGTCAAAGCATAAACCAAACCTTTCGGCGTTGCTCCGAAATCCGATTCACGAAGATTAAATTCAATCGTATTAAGTGCAGCATTGAGTTGAGTTTTATTAAGTCCTTTTGAAAGTTCAGAAAGTTTTTTCGTCACCAATTCATTAAATCGATCTGCATTTTCAGGTTCTGCTCCGTTGACATTTATTCCGATTGTCGGTTGTCTTATATCCAATTCAAAATCCAAATCAACATCTTTTCCGATTCCTTCATCAATTATCACTTTACGAAGCGGTGCCGCCTCTATTTCAATTATCGCTTTCAATAATACTCTCAATGACATTAAAAATATATTTTGCGCTGAATTTTTATCTTCAATTTTATATTTCTCCGCAAAAATTTTATATTTTTCGTCATCTATCAAATAATTCAACGTTAAAAAACTTTTCTCTTTAGTGTCGTCGCCTTCACTTATCGGATATGTTCCTTCGACTTTTCGCGGCTCTTTAAACGGCTTTTGCAATTCTATTTCCGTATCTACTTCTATTTTTTCATACTTCGACAAATATTCTCTGTCCAAATATTCAAGTCTCTCATCAATATCAATGTCACCGTACAAATAAATTATCGAATTTGAGGGATGATAATGCTTTTTATGAAAGTCTATGAACATTTGATATGTAAGATTCGGAATTGATTTCGGATCGCCGCCTGATTCAAATCGATAGCAGCTTTCAGGAAACATTGCCCGCATCGTCAAATCTTCAAGTTTTGCCTCCGGAGTTGACAATGCTCCTTTCATCTCGTTGTAAACCACTCCGCTTATTTCATTTCCTTCTATGTGCCAGCCTTCCTGTCTGAAAATTCCTTCGTCAACATAAACCAACGGATTAAATACAGCGTCAAGATATACGTCAGTCAAATTTTTAAAATCTTTATCGTTGCGGCTCGCCACAGGATAAACCGTTTTATCCGGATATGTTATTGCATTTAAAAATGTATTCAATGAACCTTTTGCAAGTTCCACAAACGGATCTTTTAAAGGATATTTTTTTGAACCGCACAAAACGCTGTGCTCCATGATATGCGAAACTCCCGTATCATCAACAGGCGGCGTTCTGAATCCAATCATAAATACTTTGTTATCGTCATCTGTTTTGACGTAAATTATTTTCGCTCCCGTTTTTTTGTGTTCATATTCTTTTATCGTTCCGTTTATCTCAGGTATTTCCGTTTGTTTTATTTCTTTATACATTTATTTTATCACCTCAAATTTTATTTTCTACTTTGCTTGATTTATTCCTTCTATCAATCGATTTCATTTTAACAGAAATTTTTTTAATCTGCAAAATAAAAAAAAGAAAAATAAATAACGCTCCGAGTCGGAACGAAAAATATTTTGAAAAATGTCAGAGGAATATCGATAAGCCGGATTCTGTCATTGGGCAATCATTTATCTTGATCGATCGTCGCCGACCGACTCCAGCTGTCAACCCGTTCGCTCGTCGAGCAGAGTCTGCACGAACCTATCTGACATTGCACCGCGTGAGGTTTATCAGTCCTGAATGTTGCCACTCAGCCGGTGAGCTCTTACCTCGCCTTTCCACCTTTGCGAAGATTTATAAAAATCTTTTACGCCGTTTTCGTTTCTATGACACTTTCTCGCGGATTACTCCGGGCAGGCGTTACCTGTCACGCTGCTCTTTGGTGTCCGGACTTTCCTCAACTTTTTTCAAAGTCGCGATTGCCTGATATTCCTCTTGGGCGAAATATTACCACTTTACTTTTTTCAAGTCAACAAAAAAATTTCTCCGATCAAAATCATCAGAGAAAAATTTTTTTATTTTTTCAAATTACTTTTTTATTACATCAACATTACACATGTAAGGAATCAACGCTTTCGGAATTTTAACGCTGCCGTCTTCCTGCTGATAATTTTCCAAAATTGCCGCGACTGTTCGACCGACTGCAATCCCCGAACCGTTGAGCGTGTGAACAAATTCAGGTTTTGATTTCGTATCGCGGCGGAATTTTATATTTGCTCTTCTCGCTTGATAGTCAAGACAATTTGAACATGATGAAATTTCGCGATATTTATTTTGAGCAGGCATCCAAACTTCAATGTCATAAGTTTTCGCCGATGTAAAACTCATATCACCTGTACAAAGTAAAACTACTCGATAAGGAATTTCCAAAATCTTTAAAACATCTTCTGCGGCATTAACCATGCTTTCAAGTTCGTCCCATGATTCTTCAGGCTTTGTAAATTTAATCAGTTCAACTTTATTAAATTGATGCTGACGAATTAATCCGCGACTGTCTCGACCTGCCGCACCTGCCTCTGCTCTGAAACAGGCAGTATAACAACTGAAATATTCAGGCAAATTATCAGCAGACAAAATTTCATCACGATGATAATTCGTCGTCGGGACCTCCGCAGTCGGCACCAAATAATAATCAAGGCCTTCAAGTTTAAACATATCTTCTGCAAACTTCGGAAGTTGTCCCGTGCCTATCATGCTGTCGCGATTAACTATATATGGAGCAAGCATTTCTTTATAACCGTGTTTCGTCGCGTGCAAATCCATCATAAAATTTATGCAGGCTCTTTCAAGTCTTGCACCGAGTCCTTTATAAAATGTAAATCTTGCGCCGGTAACTTTTCCTGCTCTTTCAGCGTCGAGAATGTCAAGTGATTCACCAATATCCCAATGAGCTTTAGGTTCAAATTCAAATTTTCGCGGCTCTCCCCAACGTCTCACTTCAGGATTTTCGCTGTCATCTTTTCCGATCGGAACGTCATCTTTAGGCATGTTCGGAATGTGCAGAAGTATATCGCGAAGTTCAGCTTCAACATCACGAAGATTATTATCAAGTTCGCCGATTTTATTTTTAAGTTCGCGCATTTCATCTGAAATTTTCGTCGTATCCTCTCCGGCTTTCATCATCGCACCGATTTGTTTTGAAATTTTATTTCGATTGTTTTTGAGTTGTTCAGTCTCATTTAAAATTTCGCGGCGTTTTTTTTCAAGTTCGACAAATCCGTCAAGATTGAGAGAATTATTTCGATTCTTCAGCATCGTTTTTACTGTTTCAATATTGTCTCTTACAAATTTTATGTCCAGCAATTTTTATGACCTCCAAAAAAAATTTTTTGATTCGTATATTTTAGCAAAAAAAAAAAATTTCTTCAATCTCCAAAAAAATTTTTTAAATAAAATTTGCCTTTATTGACAATATCGTTTATAATATCTCAAAACGAAGGGAGATGTTATAAATGGTAGGCGACATCTTGCGTCGAGAACGCGAGCGTCAGAAACTTTCCGTTAAAGACATTGAACAAGGCACGAGTATTCGCGCTGTTTATATTGAGGCTATAGAAAACGGTGAATATGATAAACTTCCGGGCAACGTTTACACAAAAGGTTTCATTAAAAATTATGGAAACTTTTTAAAACTTGAAGGCGATGTTCTTTCGCGTCAATTCACCGAAGAAGTAGCTCCTCCACCTCCTCCGCCGGTAATGACGGAGACGAATACCAAACCATCAAAATCATCTGCGCCGATTCAAACTGAACCTCAACAGCCGATTCAAAATTTCGCGGCGGAAGATCAAACGGCGGCGGTTGTTTCAGAACCCATTCCAAATATGAATAATCAGCGGAATTATGAGCAATCGGATTTGAAAATAAATTCTTCACCGAAATTGGTTCGCAAAAAATCAAACAGCGGCTTGCTTGTTGCGGCGATAATTTTAATTGCGGCGATTGCAGGCGGACTTTGGTATTATTTCACGAATATTGAAGGAACAGAAATTGCACAGAATCAGAATCCGCAAACGCAGACGGTCTCAAATACAAATACAACTTCCGCCTCAGCCTCAACTCCGGATTCTGCGGCAGTAATGAACGGCGTAAATCTTCAAGCAAAATTTAATGATCGCTGCTGGACTAAAGTTGTCGTTGACGGAAGAATTGCATACGAAGGAACAGCGGAGGCAGGTCAAACACTCAACTGGCAGGCTACCGATCGAATCAGCGTTACGGCAGGAAATGCAGGCGCAGTTGAATTTATCGAAAACGGCAGAAATTTGGGAACAGCAGGAGCAGTCGGCGATGTCATTGAAAAAACTTTCGTCGGAAGATAATTTTTAAAATTTAAAAATTTTTTTGATATATTTTTGTGCATAAAATAAAAAGTGCCGATTTTAAAAATTTTCGACACTTTTTTTGTTGCAGTCAATTATTTGAAGTCGACAAATTCATTTATGTTTGCTCCGCCTTTTATCATCGGTTCGACAAAACTTCTCCATACATTCAAAACGATTACACGCGGATGATCTGTATCTTCAATCGCTTTCGCCAATGCTTGAGCAAATTCTTCCTGAGTTGAAACCGACGTTGCTTTTATTCCGAAACTCTGAGCATATGCAACATAATCCATAGAATAATCAAGTTCGCAGGCAATATATCTTTCTTTGTACATAACTTTTTGAAGCTGTCGAATCATTCCGAGACTTGTATTATTGACAATCAATGAAATTATCGGCAAATTTAATCTTGCAATCGTGTAAAATTCATTGCCGGTCATTTTGATTCCGCCGTCTCCGCTTATTGAAATTACACGTCGATTTTTTCCGTAAGCAATTTGAGCACCCATCGCTGCAGGAAGTCCGAAGCCCATCGTTCCGAGTCCTCCGCTGGTAAGCCATGTTCGAGGCTCTTCAATTTTTAAATGTAGTGCTGCCCACATTTGATGTTGTCCGACATCGGTAGCAAATGCAAATTTTTTTCCTGCAGTTTTTTTTGCAATCTGATTCATTGCCCAAGGAACAGTTAAACGACTGACTTGATAATCGTAATCGTATTCATCAAGCCATGAATCTATTTGCCGCCACCATTCATTTCGCTTTGCCAAATTTTCATGCCTCATTAAAAGTTTTAAAATTGTTTTCATATCACCGGCAAGTCCCAAAGAATTTTCAATATTTTTATCTATTTCAGCCGGATCAATATCAATGTGAATAAATTTTCTGCCTTTAGTGTATTTGCTTAAATTTCCCGTTTGACGATCTCCAAATCTTGAACCGATTGCAATAACCAAATCAGCAGCGGCGATTGCATTATTTGCGGCTTTTTGTCCATGCATTCCCGCGAATCCCAAATTATTTTGATGTGAACGCGGTACTGCTCCCAAACCCATTAATGTTTGAACGACGGGAAGATCAAATTTTTCAATGAAGTCAATTATTTCTTTTGATGCTCCCGCACTTATCGCACCTCCTCCGACGATTGCAACCGGTCTTTCTGCTTTTGCAATTTCGTCAGTTGCCTCTGCCACACAAATTAAAAAATCTGCGTCAGGTTTTCCGATTGATTTTTCTTTCGACGCTTCAATTTTATAATCGACTTCGGCAAAAAATAAATCGCGCGGAATATCGACGAGTACCGGTCCGCGTCGTCCGCTCGTTGCAATTTCAAACGCCTGACGAATTGTCGTTACCAAATTCCGAATATCTTTTACTTTAAAATTATGTTTAGTAATCGGCATTGTTATATCCAAAATATCGGTTTCTTGAAATGAATCGCGGCCGAGTGAACTTGTATCAACCTGACCGGTAATTGCAACTACAGGAATTGAATCCATGAACGCCGTAGCAATTCCTGTGACTAAATTTGTTGCACCCGGTCCGCTCGTCGCAATGCAAACTCCGACTTTCCCCGTTGCTCTTGCATATCCGTCCGCCGCATGTGCTGCATTTTGTTCATGCGTCACCAATATTTGATTTATATTTTTTTCATCGTAGAGTGCATCATAAAGAGGTAAAATCATTCCGCCGGGATAACCAAATATTGTATCAACTCCCTGTTCTTTAAGACATTCTACAACTGCTTGAGCTCCTTTCATAATATCACCTTTCAATTTTATTTTACTCGATCAAAAATTTCTTCGACATTGACCAAAAAATCATCATACAATGAAACTTTTATGTCATATCGGATTTCTTCTTTTTCTTTTTCTGTCAATTGTTCCAATTCACCTTTATAAATACTTCCGTAAATATAATCAAGCACTAATTTTTCATCTTTGCGAATGTAGACTTCAACAAATTTATCTTGCGGACTTATTATCCAATATTCTTTCACGCCGTATTTTTCATACTTAAAAAATTTTTCGGCCCGATCTTTTCTTGCAGTCGATCTTGAAAGAATTTCAACGACAAGATCAGGTACTCCGTAAACTGCATCTTCTTTGACAATATCGGGATCACAAACAATCATTTCATCGGGAATAAAATGATCTTCTTCACTAAGATAAAGTTCAAATTCAGTAAATGATTCGCATGTTTTTCCTTTAAGATAATTTGCAAAAATGTTGCTGATATTTTTACTGACTCTTGCATGGTTTGCCTTTGGTCTAGACATCATATAGACTTGACCGTTGATAAGTTCATATTTTTGGTAATTCTCTTGATAAGAATAAGCAGCTTCATTTGACATTAAAAACACCTCCAATTTATTTTATGTCTTCAAAAATATCATCAAGTTTAACATAAAAATCATCGTAAAGCGAAATTTTTATTTCATGTTTAACTTCGGCTTTTTGTTCATCAGTCAATTTATCCCATTCATAATCTTCAAAAATCGAATAAACATCATCAAGTTCAAATTTTCCTTCTTTAAGAAGATAAACTTCAACACGTTTTTCTTCAGGAAAGACAAGCCAATATTCTTTCACGCCGTATTTTTCATATTTAAAAAATTTTTCCATGCGATCGCGTCTTGCAGTTGACGGAGATGAAATTTCAACGATGAGATCGGGAACTCCATAAATTCCTTTTTTTTCAATAATATCAGGATTGCAGACAATCATTACATCAGGAACGAAATTATCTTTTTCGCTGAGAAACACATCAACTTCATTAAAAGGTCTGCATTTTTTCCCTTTAAGATAATTTTTAAAAACCGTGACAATATTTCCTTCAACTGTCATGTGATCGGTATTAGGACGCGACATCATATAAATCACGCCGTCAATTACTTCATAATCATTGTTTTCTTCTTTGTAAGCCAAATTCATTTCGTTCACTTTAAATTACCTCCCCAAAAAATCGGTTGCTTTTCACCGCGCAAATTATTTACGATCGTTGAAGATTTATCGGCATGATCGAGATAATATTGTTCATCTTCGGGCAAATTATCGTAATCAAAATACCAAGGCAAATGTTTCGCCATCAAATCGCCGAGTGTTCTCAATGAAAATCTTAAATTGTAATGACGAACATTTTTATAAAGTGCAAAAGTTGTATCGACTTGAACGTAATAAAGATTCGGCTCAATATTCGTTCCTTCATAATATTTTCTTTCGGTATCTTTCATATTCGTCTTATCAAAAAATGTTATGTCGTCATAAACCAAGCCGAGACCGATTTTTTTAATTATCGGATGTTTTTTGAGAATTTTTAATTGCTGCTGAACAAAATTTTTCGGACAGGAATCAATCGGCACGAGATCGGAATCAGTATAAACATAAGGCGTTCTTATATCCAAAACTTCAAGAATATTGCTTTTCCAAAGTGATTTAAATCCGAGATTTTGATCCATTCCGATAATTTTGATTCGATTGTTTCCATCCAAAGATTTGTAATATTCAATGAGAGGAGGATAAGAAGAATTGTTGTCAAGAATAATTATATTTGTGTAACCTGCATCAAAAAGCCAATCAACTTGCTGTTTGAGAACTCCTACGCGGTCACGTGAATTTATAAAAATCGGAATGTTAAAACAAGCCGCATCATCATTTTCATCAACATTCAAAAGATTATTTTCATCAATGTGCCGGCGAAGTTTTCTGAGTTCAAGCCAATTGTTTGTATTGAGAATATTTTTGACGATTGCAAAATTTTCAGCCGCTTCAGGAAAAAATTTTTTCATTTTAAGACATTGTTGATAAGCAGCAGCCGCCATTTGAAAATTTTGTTCATGTGCAAAAGTGTTGCCCAGATAGAAAAGTACAATTTCATCTGAATCCTGCCAAAGTTGTTCGCGAGCAGTTAAATACATTCTGAAATACATTTCTGCCTCTTGAAATCTGTCGACTTCATAAGCGGCAAGTCCCATCAAATAATAAAGATGAAACATTGTATTTGCAAGCTGCGGCGAAACATTCAAAATTGCACCGAGATATTTAACGGCATTTTCTCCGTTATGTTTGCCGAGTTCATTTATTACGACATAACTGTAAGCGTCAATATGTTTATAAAATTTCATAAATTCAGCCGGTACTTTGAGATTATTTTTCATAAATTCGCTTTGAATTTGAAAAAGTTCAACCATGCAATCGGCGAAACTTGTCAAATCATAAGTTGAACGAGCCAAATCAAATTTTTTCTTGAATTTTTTAATATCAAATTTAAATTTCATAATTATCTCCCAAAAATTAAATTCTTTTACAAATTTCTTGAGTTGCTTCAACCGTTCCGATCTTTTTAAAATTGAAACCATCGGAATAAATATCAGCAGTTCTGAAACCATCGGCAAGAGTTTTTTCAACGGCACTTTCGATTGATTGAGCTGCCTTTTCCGCATGAAGAGAATATCTCAAAAGCATTGCTGCCGAAAGAATTGTACCCATAGGATTTGCAATTCCTTTTCCTGCAATGTCAGGTGCACTTCCGTGAATCGGTTCATAAAGACTTGTAAGTTCACCAATTGACGCTGAAGGCATTAAACCGATCGAACCGCCGATAACTGCCGCTTCATCACTCAAAATATCACCGAAAAGATTTCCTGTAACGATAACATCAAATTGTTTCGGATTAACGCAGAGCTGCATTGCACAGTTATCAACGTAAAGGTGATTTAATTCAACATCAGAAAAATTTTCTGCAATTTTATTGACGGTTCGTCTCCAAAGTCTCGAAGTCGCAAGAACGTTTGCTTTGTCAACCGAAGTCAATTTGCCGCGACGAATTTTTGCAGTCTCAAATGCCAATTTTGTAATTCTTTCCACTTCCGGCACAGAATAATTTTCCAAATCCCAAGCACGTTCGGAATTATTTTTGATTTCGGATTCACAGCGATCGCCAAAATAAATTCCGCCGACGAGTTCACGGACGATAACGAGATCAACGCCTTTGACGAGTTGAGGTTTGAGCGGAGAATTATCGACGAGTGAATCAATAACTTTGACGGGACGTAAATTTGCATAAAGATTTAAACCTTTTCTTAAACCGAGAATTGCCTTTTCGGGACGAAGTTCGGCTTTAACGTTGTCCCATTTGTTGCCGCCGACTGCTCCGAACAAAACTGCATCTGCATTTTTACAGGCGTTGAGCGTTTCTTCCGGCAAGGGCATTCCGAATTTGTCGTAAGCCGTTCCTCCTGCGTCTTTAAATTCATATTCCAAGTTCAAATTAAATTTCGCATCTGCTTTTTTCAATACTTCAACGGCACTTTCGGTAATTTCTTTTCCGATTCCGTCGCCGGGTATAACAACTATTTTACTCATAAAAAATTTTCTCCTAACTTATTTAATTTGGCAAAATTTCCGCGATCGCATACAGCGCAGTTTTGCCTGAAATTTTAATTCGATCTCCGATCAATTCGCAATACAAAATTCCTGTTCGTTTCGATGCTTGAAGTGCTGTCAATTTATTTTTTCCGAGTTTTTTCGACCAATAAGGAGTTATAAGGCAATGAGTTGAGCCTGTAACGGGATCTTCATTAACGGCAACTTTCGGCGCAAAAACTCTCGATACGCAATCAAAATCTTTTCCTTTTGCGGTTACTGATTGCGTCAAGCCTTCCAATTTTTTTAATTTTTCAAGATTCGGTTTAAGATTTTTAACTTCGTCTTCAGATTTTAAAATCATCAATAAATCGCGGCTCAAAACTGCCTCTATCGGACGAACTCCCAGAGCCTCTTCCATTTCATCGGTTACTTCAACTTCTTTAAATTCGTAAGCAGGAAAATTCATTTCATACAAATCATTTCTCTTCGTGACGATTAAATCACCGCTCAATGTTTTAAATTTGACTGACGAAATATTTTTGTCGTAATGGTTCAAAATTACGTAACCGGTTGCAAGTGTTGCATGTCCGCAGAGATCAACTTCAGCCGACGGAGTGAACCAGCGTAATTTATAAAAATCATTTTCCTTTACTACGAAAGCCGTTTCAGAAAAATTATTTTCATTTGCAATTTTAAGCATCATTTCATCGGGCAACCATTCATCAAGAACGCAAACCGCCGCTTGATTTCCTGTGAAAATTTTTTCGGCGAATGCGTCAACTATAAACTGTTTCATAAATATTTTCACCTCTCCATTTAAATTATATCATAAAAAATTTTTCAACACAAAAAATAACAATTCAAATATTTTCGCATGGAATATTTAATTTTTTCAATATCGAAACAAAATCTGTGACGATATTATCATTATCTTTCAAAATCAAATATTCAATTCCTCTTGCGGCTAACTGATTGCAATTTTGTTGACTTAATGTATCTGCAACAAAAATATCGCTGTCCCTTGCAATAGTAGCATCTGCACTTTCAGGGTTTCCTTTGCCCATTAATTTTACTTCGATCCGATAAATTTTTCCGTCTCGATCAATCAATTTATAATCAACTTCCCTGTCGAATGATTTATTCTTATCTTTAACAAAGATTTTATTGTCAATATTTTTATTTGGAACTCCTGCCAATTCACATAATTTGTCAAGCAAAGGTTTTTCGACTTTTTTACCGATTGAACTCCAAGCCCCGCCTCTGATTTGCAATTTTTTTGTTGCAAGTGCATTTATCACAAGTAAACTTTCTGACAGAGACAATTTCACATCGACATCGTTATAACTTATACTGATTGTAACTGCCAAGCCTTGATTTGAATCATCTTCCAGTTCGGACAATAAATTTCTTAGATATTTAAAATGTTCTTTGGCTGCATCTAATACAACTTTTTTTGTCGCAGTTCCATAAATATTTGTAATTGTTTTTTTATTGAGACCTGCATAAATTGCAACTTCATCAGGTGAAAAATTTTCCGATTTGATAAAATATTTTTTGTACCATTTCATGTTCATTTCCTTGCCATTGAACTTTGCATAAACAATTTTTTTGAAAAAATCAACAGTAAAATCAAAAAATACAGCGTTAATTGAGTTGATAATTTCGTCTCGATAATCCAATCCATTCAGTAATTTAATGACGGTGCGACTTATAACGTCATCTTCGTACCTCATAATAATTTTCACTTCCTTCAATAATTTTTGCATAATCTTCATTAATTTCACACACGACAGGAATTCTTTTCATCTTTCTTGCAACTCGTCCGAATGTGCCTGAACCTGCGAACGGATCCAATACGACATCATTTTCATATGAATAATATTTGATAATTTTTTGGCATAATTCTTCCGGAAAAACTGCAGGATGATTTTTATCCGATTTAGGAGAAATATACCAGCAATTTGTCATATCTGTTTCATCGTCATCGGCAATGAAATTTTTGTAATCGTTAATATTTTTGTCCAAGAGGAAATTACAATTCTTTCTGTAAACCATAATCGTTTCTGTTATGCAATTCGGCTTATAAGACAAAGGTTTTTTAGTCTGCTGATAACCTCCCATTCTGTTTGGAACGGAATATTCAGGCTTTATCCAAATAATTTCGTCGATAAAATAAAATCCTGTCTCTTCAAATATTTTATGAAAGTCGTAAGGTATCGGATAACGTACGCTTTCAAATTCTCTTCCGGCTCTTTTTGTTATAACCGGTGAAATATTGACAATAAAAAATCTGCCTTCCTCCAAAATTTCATTGCAAGCCGAAAAAACTTCTTTCATTTTTTCAAGATATTCTTTGTATGAGTGATAATTTGAATATTCTCTTGCATTGTAATAAGGCGGCGAAGTAAAAACTAATTGAATTGAATTTTGAGGAATTTTTTTTAAAGTTTCAGCTGAATCACCAATCAAAAGCAACGGTTTATATATCAATTTATTTTTTTTCCTTGAAGTTCTTCTTTGTCTGTATTCGTAATAAGATTTCATTTTTTCGATAATTTCATTATTATAAGCCGCGCGAATTTTTTCGCCTAATTCAAATAAATTTTTATACAAACAAGTTCGATACATTTGATAAATTAATTCCATTGGATTGTTATTAAAACCTTCTTTATTGATGAAAGTGATAATTTTATCAATGTCATTCTGTCGACCTATCGAAGACACAATTTCTCGTTTCAAATCAATTTCTTTTGTTGAATAGAATAATTGCAGCAATTCATCAAAAGATTTTTCGGATTTATTTTTTCCGAGCGATTTAATATATTCAATCGACGTGTTCAATTTTTTCATTATAAAAAATCCTCATGTAAAAATTTTTTCTGATTTTAATTTTTTAAAATTTTTATGTCAAGAAAATTTTTTGAAACACTTGCAAAAAATCGAATAAAGAGTATAATTCAGTTCGTTCGATGTCGCAAATTATTTAAAAAAATTACATTTTCAGATTTATTTTCGATTAAATTCATAAATTTATCAGTTTGAACGTTTATAATAGCGAAAGATTAAAATTACATTAAAAAATGTGCTTGACGATTCGATAAGGATTTTGCACATTTGATTAAATGTCAGGGGGCTTTTATGTGGGTTATTTCTTGCGCGTATTCACTTTGTCGGCGATGATTTTTTCAATGGCAACGGTTGCATCGGCTGACAACTCATTTCAACAAGGAGATCAGGGAACGGAAATTGCTGAAATTCAAGGACAACTGATTGATTTGGGATATGATGTCATTGCAGACGGCGAGTATGGACCGGCTACAGTTGATGCGATCAGACAATTTCAAGAGTCTCAAGGAATTAATCCGGACGGATTGATTGGACCTGCAACATATGAAGCACTTCTCGGACGAGATATGCCGGATGTTTCAAGAGGTTCAAGCGTCATTGCACGCAGAGTTGTTCAAACTTCCATGCAGTATATGGGCGTTCCGTACGTTTTCGGCGGCACTTCTCCGAGTGGATTCGATTGCTCCGGCTACGTTCGTTACGTTTTCGCTCAAGCAGGCATTTCACTTCCGCGCATGGCTGATGAACAATATTATTCGACAACTCCGATTTCAACCGCAGAACTCAGAGCCGGCGATCTCGTTTTCTTCAGCACTTACACTTACGGACCCAGTCACGTAGGAATTTATCTCGGTGACGGACAATTTATTCATGCGTCATCAAGCTACGGCGTTTCGATTGCATCTTTGAGCGGTTCTTATTGGACGGCGACATATATCGGTGCACGTCGAGTTCTTTAAAAAATTTTGAAATAAAATTGAGGCTGCGTTGAGGGCAGTCTCTTTTAATTTTGGAGTTGATTTTTTTGAATGATTTTGAAACGGTTGATCGACGTGGCTTATTAAAATTCATTTCGCCTAATTTTTTTGAAATTAATGTTTTGGTGATTGAGAGTCTTGATTATCTTCGTGAACTTCGTGAACTTTTACCGAGTGCAAAAATTTTTGTGATTACAAATTTTCGTGATGAATCAATTAATTTTGATGATTTAAAAATTGATTGGATTTTTGACGATTACAAAAAAAATTATCTTCCGTTTGAGGAAAATTTTTTTGACATAATTATTTCTGAAGATTGTTTAACTTACGTTTATGAAATTTACAAAACACTTTTCGGAATCAATCGCCGACTTAAAGAGACAGGTTTTTTGGTGACGCAATTTGAAAATATCAGATATATCGGAGTGCTTGAGAGTCTGCGGCAAGGTTATTATCCCGAACGTGAGCGGCGGCTTTATGCAAAGACTGAAATTGTTCGTTTATTGAATGATTCTCTTTTCAAAGAAATTTCTTTCGCCGCAAATGAAAAAATTGATTATGATATTGACGATTGGCTGAAATTCGGTTTCGACAATTTTAATGATGAATTGCTTACAAAAAATTGGATCGTCAAAGCGTGCAGATCAACGGCTGAAGTTGCAAATTTGAAACAATTTTATACTCCCAAAATCAGAAAGGAACTTGCAAAAATTTTACATCGAATTGAATATAATGTTGAACGTGAAGAAAATTTAAAACGATTACAAAAATTTTGTGAAAAGTATATGATTTTTGATGATTATCTTCAGGATTTTATTTCACAAATCGTCATTCATCGAGATATTTTTGACGAAATTAAATATCCGATGAAAACGTAAATTGAAAAAATTCCAATCATCAGCAGTAAAAATAATCCGAATGATAAACTTGTCGCGTCGGTTGCAAAAATATGCTGCATTAATAATCTGTCGCCGATTCGATTCATAAACGAGCCATAAATTCCGATTGCAATCAAAATAAAAATTAATATTCGTTGAAAAATCTTCGGCACATTCAAATTGATTAGATTATTGAACCGCTGTCGAAAACTTTTAAAATTAAAACCGAAATGCAGACCGATTAAAATCATCATAAGAAACGGCGTTGATACATGAAGTTGATGGATTGTAATATTTCGCTGAAGATTTATATCAATAATATCTTTAAAGATAAAATTTGAAATGCAAACGCCGCTGAAAATTGTCACGAGTAGACACAAAATTAAAGCGACATCAACAATTTGAGAGAGCCGCTTTTTTTGATTTTTAAAAATTTTCCAATTCCAAATAAAATGTCCGACCATAGCAATCGGTAAAATTAAGCCTGCAATTTCGTGAAATATTCTCGGTAAAAAATGAAAACTCATCACGAGCAGAAATAATATAAATAAAAAAATATCGAGATAAAATTTTTTCAAATTGACTCACCTTTTTGGGTCAAAATTTTTTTAAATTTTAAAGAACTCTTTGCAATTCGTTAATTGTCGTTAGACCTGCAGCAACTTTTTGAAGACCGTCATCAAACATCGTCACGAATTTTTTTGAAAGTGCAAGCCGTCGAATATCATCAACATCATTAAAATTCAAAATTATTTTACGAAAATCTTCATCAATCTGCAAAATTTCATGTATTGCAATTCGTCCACTGAATCCCGTATGACGACATTTTTCACAGCCGACACCTTTATAAATTTTCATTCCTTCTTTAAAATATTTTCCAAAAATTTCAGCGTCGATTGAATTTTTGTCGACTTCGTAACTTTGTCGGCAATGAGGACAAATTTTTCTTACAAGACGTTGAGACATAACTCCGTTTAAAGTCGCCGCAAGAAGATAAGGTTCAACATTCATTTCAAGCAATCGAAATATCGCGCTGCAACTGTCTTTTGCGTGCAAGGTCGTCAAAATTAAATGTCCCGTTAATGCTGCTCTTATTGCAATCTGTGCAGTTTCGTTGTCTCGTGCCTCACCGACCATTATTATATTGCAATCCATTCTCAGCATTGAACGAAGTCCGCTTGAAAAATTTAATCCGACTTTTTCATTTACTTCCATTTGATTTATTCCGTCAACAAATTGTTCAATCGGATCTTCAAGCGTCATTATATGTTGTTCTCCCGTGTTTCGTTCGCGAAGTGCTGCATAAAGTGAAGTCGATTTTCCCGAATTCATCGGACCTGTAACAATGAACATTCCTGACGACAAATTTATCAAACGTCTGAAAATTTTTTCTGTCTCCTCATTCATTCCGAGTTCGGAAATATTTTTGAGCTTCTCTCCGACATCCATCAATCTTATTACGAGATTTTCGCCGTATTTGATTGGAATCGACGCTACACGCATATCAATTTTTTTGCCGTTGAAATCAAAATCAATATGTCCGTCGAGAGGTATAAAATGTTTCGTCGTGTCCATTCCTGCCATTATTTTTAATCGTGCCGTGAATGTCGGAATTATTGCCGAATCAAGCGGCTTATGCAATTCACACAAATCGCCGTCAAGTCTGTAACGTATTCGTAAATTATTTTTCTGCGGCTCTATGTGAATATCGGTTGCCTGACTTTCAGCCGCCGTATTCAAAATTAAATTCACCAATCGAACTATCGGCGCATTTTCAAATGTCTGCACAGAATGACTTATATTATAAATAACTTGCCGCGATAATTTAAAAATCGTGTCGTCCAAATTTTTTTGATTATTGCCATCCATAATTTTTTTTCATGTACCTTTTCATTTTTTCAATTCGGTTTTCCGTATCAATTCCATTATTCTGATTAATTTTAATTCTTGAAATTTTATTTGTGATAACTTCTTTTATTAAATATGAATCGTTTTTACATTCAATATATTTGTCGCCGAATATAAAAATTCTTCCGTAATCATCGAAATTTTTTATTTTTGCATGAATTGCTTTTATAAACGGCTGATAAGATGATTTGGCTCGTTTCAAATTTTCAAGCACAACAAATTCATAAGTTTTATTTGAATCATACCAATAATATTTTCCATTGAATTTTTTCGGTCTGAAATCTTCATATTTTACGAAATAATAATTCCAATCGAAAATTGATTCAGCCTCACATTTTTTTATGTACTTATCAATAATTTCTTCCTTCAAATATTTATCAGTAAAATTTTGAGTTCTCGACAACAAATTTTTCAAAATTTTTTTTGTATCATCGAAGCCGAGTGATGAACTGTGATGAAAAAGATTTTGCCAAGAAATTTCTTTTTGAGAACCATATTGAAATCTGTTGTAATTATCCTGTTGGCAATAATCTCCATCTATAGACAAAAGTGCACAATTTATTAAATCGTAATTGCAATTAAACAACGAAATAAATCTTTCAAAAAAATTTTGATTTTCAAGACCGACAATATCAATTTGACCGTAAAGCAGTTTATGATCTTCAAGTTCAAAAAGTAATTCTGACTCATTCGGATTTTTTTCAGTCCATATAAGTTTTGATTTTTCTTCCTTACGTTGATAACTGTTGAAACCACCGGATTTAACTTCAATATCAATTTCGCCTTCGATGATAATTTTTTCGACTTGATTTACAAATGCATTCATATCCTCTTCTCTTATGTCAAATTCCGAATTGTTGATTAAATTGTTAATTATTCGTATTCGACGGCGAAAATCTTTATCGTCAATTTTATTTTTATTGAGCAGATATTTTTGAAAAGCATAGAGCATTAAAAAATCTCTCAACGGAAATCTTTCTCTCCGCAGACAATCTTTAAAATAATTTGCGTTGTCAGTCAAAATTTTATCGGCGACATGTGATTCTGTCGTGACATAATCATCAAAAAATTTATCAATCATCTTATGATTTTGAATTTCACACCAGCAATCAAAATATTTTTCAAAAAGTTCAATGTTTTCCTTTTTATAAATTATATTAAAGTCAAAATTTGAAAGAGAATTTTCGTAACGAATGACATTGCAAATAAATCGAAAATAATTTAAAAATGAATCGTCAATAACGTAAGGACTGCCGTTTTTAATATTTTTGTCCCGACAATTCCAGAGCATATCGGTCCAGTCAATGTCAATTTTTTTGCTGATACGTTCGGTTGTGCCGACATCAATTTTTGAATTTTCTTCAAGCTGAGAAATTTTATCGATAAATTCCGCCTTCAAATTTTCAAAATCCGTCAAAGGTTTCCCGCGTGAATTCATTTTTATATATAAATCGTCAGTCAAACCCATGTCTTCTATCGGCAAAAAATAAAATGAAATTAAACCACTCTGTAATTTCTTCCATAAATCTTTTTCATACTTAAATTTATCATCAATCGCATCGAGCATGACGAGCATTGAACTTACAGTAGGATCATCTTTCCAAGAGAGAGGAAACCAGGCTTGATTTATTATATCTTCGGACAAATTTTTTTTAAATGACGGCTTGAATTTTTCATCAAATAATTTTTCACAAAAATGTCTTGCAGTATAACGCGTATCATATGAAAAATTTTTCAAAAAATTGAAATCTATCAATTCATTAGGATTTTCAAATTCAAATTTTCTGTAAGCATACCAATGAAGTAAAAATAAAGTCGTCAAACGTTGCTGACCGTCAAGCGGAATCATCACACCTTTGTTGTTAATGTCGCCGTAAACGAGATCGAGCGTCAAAGGTTCATTTTTATTGATGGATTCAAAGAGTGCCTTCAAAAATTTTTCGCGAATGACTTTAATTTTTTTGGTCTGTCTTCCTTGAGCATAATCACGTTGAATTTTCGGAATGATAATTTTTTCGATATTTAAATTTTTTGTGCCGAAACTTTTTTTAAATATTTCACTAAAAGTTATCGGCTCTAAACGAGTTTTAATTTGATCCGCCATTAAATTTTCCTCCGCTTTGTCAATTCAAATAACATTTCAATACGGCTTTAATTTCTTTGATGTATTCTTTACGATCGTCTTGGCTCCAAAAATGAATTTGATTTTTTTCCGAAGGAGTATAATATTTCAAAAAAATCATTTTAGTGGCGAACGGAATAAATTTGCCGTGTTTATCCATATCAATAATAAGATTACGTTTGACATCGAAAGTTGAATTACTTAACGCCGCATTTTTTCCGCAATCCAAAAGTGCAAGATTGGAAACTGAATTTATATAATCGCCTGTGTCGCCGTCTTCCGACAAAATTTTGACGATTCTCTCCTGCAACGGATTAAAATTAATTTCTTCAATTTTACTTCGATTCAAAATTTTTTCAACGTCATTGATTAAATTTAAATGATTGCCTTCGATTGATTTAATTGATTTTAAATGATCTTCCAACCATTTACGCCATTGCTCTTGTTTTTTGAGTGATTTAGATTGTTTGGCATGAATGTGTTCCAAAGACCAATCAACTTTGTCTTTTCCGAAAAATTTAAATTTGCTGAACGGAAACCATTGAGTATTTTCACCGTTGCGTCTGACTGATTCGACATTGAAAAGCAAAAGCAGTTTAAATATTGTCTCGTAATCTTCTTCGTAATTTAAATCTTCAAGGTCTTTCGGCGACTCAATACTTTTTTTGATTTGTTCATTCAAAATTTTTAAAAATTCTTCTTTCGTCTTGCCTTTGGATTCTTTGTAAATTTCTAAAAGTGTTTTGGTTCTCGATGCAATCAAATAACCGATTTTATGATAAAATTCGTGATCGTTGAACCAATCTTTCAATATCAAAAATGTATGTTGAATATCTTCTTTCCAAATTTTATTTAAATCCTTTGAACTTCGCAATTTATCAATTTCAAAGAACGTAAAATTTTTTTCAGATTCATTAATTTTTTTCTCAGAGATTAAATCAAGTACCAGATTAATTTTTGTTTGATATGATTCAGAGAAATTATTGGTCAAAAAATACCAAAGTGATTTATTATGAAGTTCTCTTTCAATATTGTCCCATTGAAAAGCAATTTCTTCTTGATGAGCAGCTCCATTGCCGGCAAAAAACATTGCTTTAACCAATTCGGCACTCGTCAGTTCAATTTTTCCGCTGTTGAGACGTTTGAAAAGTTCTATTGCATCTTTATTTTGATTGTCGTCAGATTCTATTTCGTACCAAATAATTTTAACATTGAAAGTAAAATATTCGTCGATTCTGTTCATTATGGCTTTTGGTCTTTCGGAAAACCATTTTTCGATAACGTCATAAGCGTTTGCCATAAAATAAAAATCAATATATTCATCGCGACGATCATTTCTGTTTTTTTCATCATGAATATTTTCAAGAAAATTTTGCGATTCGTTACGCGTTTCATATTCAATAGAAAAATTCGGCTCGTCAAAATCTCGTTTTTCATGCATATATTTACGAATGAGATAAATTGTCGTGAGTCGCTGCTGACCGTCGATCAATTCATACTTATTATTTTGATTTTTTTGAACGACAATCGGCTGAAGACAATAATTTTTATTGCAGAGTTCATTTAAAGAATAAATATCATCAAGCATACGCTCAATTTCCGATTCGCTCCAACGATAACCGCGTTGATAAGACGGAATAATAAAATTGCCTTCAATTTCGTAAACCAATTTGGTTTGAATATTAACGTTTTTGATTGCCATTTTAAATTATTCGCCTTCTTCGTATTTAAGCGCGTCTTCAAGAGCTTTAAGCATAACTTTTTCATCAGGTTCAATTCCCGTGAAAAGTCTGAAGGCCTCCATTCCTTGATGAAGTAACATTTTCATTCCATTAATTATCGGATAACCCAACTCTTCAGCTTTAGCCAAAAATTTTGTCTTTGCCGGAGAATAAATTAAATCGTAAACAAGAGCACCTTCAGGCAAAAGTGAAATATCAACCGGCGGCATTTCGTCAATATCGGGAGTCATTCCGAGCGGTGTCGTATTTATTAAAATATCTGCATGTTTCATTTGCGTTTTAAATTCTTCCGTCTCCCAATGAAAAATTTCAACTGATTCAAAAATTTTAAAGTCTTCAATCATTGATTTATATTTTTCGGGATTTCTTACACCGACGGCAATATGATTTGCATTTCGTTTGCAAAGTCCCCAGATAACCGAACGAGCAGCACCTCCTGCACCGAGCACGACTGCATTGCAATCATTCGGCATGAAATCAACTTCATTAAGAGATTTTACGAAACCGATAACGTCTGTATTATAGCCGGTAAGTATTCCGCCGTCATTGACTACCGTATTTACTGCGCCTATCATTTTTGCATCTGTATCAAGTGAATCGAGCAGAGAAGTTATCATTGTCTTGAGAGGAATAGTTACATTCCAGCCGCGAAAATTCAATGCACGAAGTCCATCGACTGCAAAAATTAATTTTCCTTTTTGAATCGGAATTGCAATATAAGAATAATCAAGATTTGCCGCATTGATTGCCGCCATTTGCATTACAGGCGAAAGTGTATGACCTATCGGATAGCCGATTATTCCAAGATTTTTCGTTGCTACTTTTATCATTTTAAAAGACCTCCAAAAAAATTTTAATTTTTCTGATTATATCATTACAAAAAATTTGTTGCAACAAAAAGAAAGGAATATAATTTAATTCGGAATGCAGAATTTTTTTATTGAGGAATTTTTCAATCTCAAAAATTCTTTGTGTAACCTGCATTGCTCTGCCACATATAATTATTTTCTTCGGCACGTGATTTGTGATAATTATAAAAATCGGTAAGCGCACGTTTAAATTCCGAACCGGATTGCACAGGCTCAATTCTTGCTGAGGGAAAATTATTTTTGAGTTCATCAAGTGTAATATCATCGAGAAAAATATCTTCGCCACTTCTCAATGCTGATTCGGGAATCAAAATTCCGTCGCGATCTCCTCCGATTGATTCCAACGTTTTAATTATGTCAATTCCCGTCAAAAGTCCCGAAACATTCACCGTTTCACCGAAAAATTCATTTACGACCGGCAAAATTCTAACTTTTAAATTTTTTTTATGCGACATTGCCTCTTCAGATAAATTTTTTAAAACGGATGCAACAGACATTCCGCAAATTACATCAATTTTAATTTCTTTGTCGTAATTATTTTTTGAAAATGATTCGTTCTGCCAATCACTTATAAAACTTCGCGTTAAACCGATTCCGTTGTCAAGTTGAGGAAAATCGTCATAAAATTTTTCGGGAGGCATTTCGCGGTTCGCCAAAAAATAAAATTCATCGCCGAGATATACAAAAGTTTTTCCGATTTCGCGGCGTAATTTTTTTTGCCAAATTTCAACCTGCTCAATAACTTTGACTGCACCGTCATGATCGAATTGTTTCAAAATAAATTTATCGCGTCTGTGCTTGGTAATGCCGACAGGTACAATCGCGAGTGATAAAACATTCGGACGACGTGCAACCAATTCAGAAATTGTTCTTTCAAGTTCAGTGCCGTCATTTAAATCTGCACAGAGGACAATTTGCGTATGATATTCAACTCCCGCCGATTCAAGTTTGTCGAGATTTTCAGAAATTTTTTCAGCAAGCGGAGTTCTTAACATTTTTGCACGAATTTTGGGATTCATTGCATGAACCGATACGAAAAGCGGCGACAAATGAAATTGTTCAATGCGTCGATAATCTGAATCAGTCAAATTCGTCAGCGTGATGAAATTTCCGTATAAAAATGACATTCGATAATCATCATCTTTGATTGAAAGAGTTTTCCTCATTTTCGGAGCAATCATATCAACGAAACAAAAGACGCAATGATTTTTGCAACGATGGATTCCGTCGAAAACTGCCGATTCAAATTCAACTCCGAGTTCTTCATCAATATCCTTGTCAAATTCAATCAATTCTTTTTCGCCGTTAGAATGTTCAATCAGCATTTCAATTTCTTCATCTGCAAGTTCAAAACTTAAATCAATTATGTCACAAATTTTTTTGCCGTTAATTTCCAAAATCGAATCTCCCGCTTTGAGTTCAATTTCTTCAGCAAGTGAATTTTCATTGACACGAATTATTTTTGCTTTATACGATTTATTAAACATAGATTAAAATTTTCTCCAAGTATTGATTTTTTTGTGAATTTATGAGTAATATGATTCGTCTTTGTTCTATTTTAAAAAATTAATCAATCTGAAAATTTCTTCAACTGTTCGAGACAAATTAATTTCGGCGGCTTCAAATCTCATTGCCTCATCAGTTGAAATCGGTGTTTGAAGTATCGGAAAATATGAATCAATTCCGACTTCGTGAACTTTTATTGCGTCAATCGTTGCACAACCGCAGACTGCAATCGTCAAAATTTTTTTGTTGATCGATTTTGCAAGTTGAGCAACTCCCACAGGTGATTTTCCCATAACCGATTGACCGTCAAGTCTGCCTTCACCGGTTATCAATATATCAGCGTCGGAAAATTCTTTTGAAATATTTATTAAATCCAAAATTAAATTTATTCCTTTGACAAGTTCAGCGTTTAAAAATGTCCTGAATGCAAAACCCAATCCGCCTGCCGCTCCGTCTCCTTCAATGCTTGTCTTTTCAATATTCAATGTTTTTATTGAGAGAGCAGAAAATTTTTCAATCCAGCCGTCCATCTGCGAAACAATTTCAGGCGTTGCACCTTTTTGAGGTCCGTAAATTACCGAACAACCGTTTGAACCTGTCAGCGGATTTTTTACATCGCAGGCAATTTTGAAATGGCATTTTTTTAAAATCGGATTTATTTTTGAAATTTCAATCTCAGAAATATTTTGTAAATCTTTGCCGAAAACTCCGCTTTTAAAGCCGTGATTTTCTCTGAACTCAAAACCGAGAGCTGTTAACATACCGAGTCCGCAATCATTCGTGGCACTTCCGCCGATTCCGATGATAAAATCTCGACAGCCGTCCTCAGCCGCACGAAGTATTAATTCACCGAGTCCGTAAGTCGTGGTGTTGAGCGGATTTTTTTCATTTTCAGGGACAAGTGTTAAACCTGCTGCATCAGCCATTTCAATTATCGCAGTCTGATTTATTCTGCCGTATCGACTTTGAATTTTCGTTCCGAGCGGTCCGGTTACTTCAACTTCAATTATTTCTCCGTTTAATCCGTCAGTCAAAGCGTCAACCGTTCCTTCACCTCCGTCAGCCAAAGGATATATTTTTACTTCGGAATCAGGCAGAATTTTTTTTATCGCCTCACTTGAAATTTTTCCGGCACTCATTGATGACAGACTGCCTTTAAATGAATCAATCGCAATTATTATTTTCATTTAAATCACTCCAACATAAAAAAAAGACTTTAACGCCTCAAAGAATTTTTAATAAAAAATTTAAAAAATATTATAATTGTGGTTCAAATTAATTGCAAGAAAAAATTTTGAGCAAAAAAAAACTGCCGACGATTATTTTTAAATCATTCGACAGAAATTTTTTTAAGAGATTAAATTTTAAATTGACCGATAGCCGTTTGCATGTCGGTAGCAAGATTTGCAAGAGCTTGAGATGCAGCAGCGATTTCTTCATTAGATGCAGACTGAGTTTCGGTAGCCGATGAAATTGCCTGAGTTCTCTGATCGGTTGCATGACTTGCCTTGTCGATCGATTCGGTAGCCTCGACGATATGAACCGCACCGTCTGAAACCGTTTGCACCGATTGATTGATTCCTGCAATTTCTTCTTTGATTCCTTCAACCATTCTCATAATTTCTTTGAATTGTTCGCCGACTTCACGAATTGCATTTGTTCCTGCTTTTACGTCTTCAGTTCCGCCTTTCATTGATTGAACTGCTTCTTCAGTTGCCGCTTGAATACTTTCAATTCTTGAGCGAATTTGTTCAGCCGATTCCTGAGATGCCGTTGCAAGTTTTCTGACTTCTTCGGATACAACCGCAAAACCTCTGCCGTGTTCACCTGCACGAGCCGCCTCAATCGCCGCGTTAAGTGCCAAAAGATTTGTTTGATCTGCAATTCCTGCGATTGTTTCGACGATTTGACCGATTTGTTTTGAATTCTCTCCGAGTCTTTCAACAACTTCAGCACTTGCCAAAACTGATTTTTCTATACTGCTCATCTTTGAAACTGCCTCTTGCATTAAAGTTTCGCCTGTCTTTGCCGCCTCAGCAGTTTTTTCTGAAGTTACCGCAACATTGGTAGCTTTGTCCGAAACAACTTGAATATCGTCCGATACAACGCTTATACTGTTTCGTGCCGCCTCAATGTCTTGCATTTGTTGAGAAATATCGTTGCCGACTTCAGAGACCGTCTCGGCAACATGAACAGATGCATCTGCCGATTGATGAGCCGATGCCGTCAACTCTTCACTTGCTGCCGCTACTTGTTCTGAAGTAGTCGCCATTTTCGTTATCAATTTTCTCAAATTGTTGCTCATTGTATTAAATGCTTGAGTGAGTGAACCGATTTCATCCGAAGAATTGACTGCAATATCCTTCATTGTCAAATTTCCGTTTGCAAGTTCTTTTGCATGTGCCTCAAGTTCAATAATCGGACCTGTAATACTTGCCGAAAGTCTCATGCACATGAAGAGCATTAAGGCAAGACCGACGAGCGTCAATGCTCCGAATGTGACTCTCAAACTTTTTACTGCCGAAAATACAAAATCGGAATCAACTTCAATTCCTACTATCCAGCCTGAACCTGGAACCGTTGCATAAGCAAAAACTGTTTCGTCTCTGTCGGAAGTGCTTTCAACAATGAAATATCCTTCGCCGTTTTTAACCATTTCATCAAAATGATTTCCGAGTACCGCAACTTGTTTGAAATCTGACATTTTTTGTACAGGTCCGGTCGTCGCGAGAATATTTCCCGATTTTTCAATAATTATTCCGTAACCTTCGCCGTGATATTTTAATTTTGCAACTTCATCATCAAGAGTATTCAAATCAATATCAACAAAAATTGTTCCCGCAAATTGTCCGTTGTTTTTGAAAGGAGAAACGGCTGAAATTACGAGTTGATTTGTAAATTTATCGACATATGCCTCAGTAAAAACAGTTTTTCCTGCATTTTTTCCTTCTTTGTACCAGCCGCGTTCACGAGGATCTATTGAGCCTGTTTTATTTCCTGCGTGACGACCTTGAAAGAAAGCTTTTTCATTGCCAACACCAACTTCCAAAATATCGGCATTGTTATCTGCAAGTGCGAGTATTTCACTCATATTTGCAACGGTATCATTTCCATTGAGTGCAGTCATAACATTCGCCGCACCGGTTGCAATCGCCGCATTTGAATTGAGCCAGCCGTCAAGTTGATTTTTTTGTGCGTTGACTGTCGCTACAAGTTCAGATTCAACACTTTTCTCAAGATTATTATATGCGCTGATATATCCGACGATTGAAACGATTGCCATTAAAAGACCTGCAAGTCCTGCCAAGATAAAAAATTTTTGCCTTAATCCCATGATAAATTTTCCTTTCCTTGTGACAGAGAAATTTTTCCTTATTGTAATTCAAGAATTTTGTTTGTAATTTCTTCAAGCTGCGCAGAAGTAGGAACGTTTGCAATTCTAATTTTATCAAGAATAATTTCCATTCCTGCCGCTTTCAATTCTTCTTCGACTAGTCCCGGACTTTGTCCTCCCCAGCCGTATGAACCGAATGCAAATGCTTTGTGATTTTGAGGTCTTAACCCTTTAAGATAACAGAGGAAAGATGCAATGGTCGGCATCATCTGATTATTGATAGTCGGCGAACCTACTGCAAGATATTTACTCGTGAAAATATCCGTTACAATATCACTCATCGGAGTTGTTTTAATATCGTAATAAGCCGCAGGTATTCCCTTTCTTGCAAATGCCTCAGTAATGGTTTGAGCCAAAATTTCAGTCGATCCCCACATTGAATCAAAAACAATTACTGCACGTTCTTCAACGTCTCCGCTTGCCCATTCGCTGTAACAATCCAAAATTGTTTCAATATTTTCACGCCAAATTATTCCGTGTCCCGTTAAAATCATTTTCATATCGAGACCGCCGAGTGAACTCAATGCCGCAAGTGCCTGCTTTCCGAACGGCATTAAAATATTTGCGTAATATTTTTTTGCCTCGAAAAGAATTGTATTTAAATCATTTTCGTCATCAAATCGCATTGATGTTGCAAGATGTTGCCCAAATGCGTCATTTGAAAACAAAAATTTTTCTTCGGGACAATACGTAACCATTGAATCGGGCCAATGTAACATTGGAGTAGGAACAAAATTTAAAGTGCGTGAACCGATTGAAATTGAATCTCCCGCTTTAACCGGCGTGTAATTTAAATTGCCGTATCGTGCAGTCAATCCTTTCAATCCGTTAGGCTGACTGGTTATAATTTCGGCATTGCGTGCATATTCTTTGACGAATGGCAGCGCACTTGAATGATCAGGCTCGACGTGACTTGAAACTATCACATCAATTTTTGCGGGATTGACTACGGATGCTATTCTTCTTAAAAGTTCATCTTTAAAAGGAGCTTTCACCGTGTCAATCAAAGTAATTTTTTTGTCGAGAATAAGATAAGCATTGTAACTTGTGCCGCGTGAAGTTTCATAGCCGTGAAAATTTCTCATCGACCAATCAACCGCACCGACCCAATAAATATCTTTGCGAATCTCAACGGCTTTAAGAGAATTGTTCATTTAAAGACCTCCATTCATTTAAGAAAAAATTTGATAATACATTACCACCGCGAAAAGTGCCAGCGCAAAACCCATTGCCGCTATGCTCGCTCTGTCAACCCAATTTTCCATTTTCTCACTAAGATTGAATTGTCGTCGAACATAAGTAAGTGAAAGAGAAGTAATCAGCATTACATAGAGTGCGCGATTCAAAGCAGCCAAACTTTCCCAAGCGGCAATAGTAACCATAAGCGTAAAAGAAATTACGGCTATCAATAAATAATCTTTTCCGCCTTTTTTCTTCTCCTTTGGTTTTGATACCTCCTGCGTTTTCGTTTGCGCTTTGATATTTTTTTTAATCTTTTTTTGGATTCTTGCCAATCATATCACCTGCAAAATTTTTTTGAATTTTTCTTTTAAAACTTTTCAACAGAAAATATTTTACCATAAAATTTTTATTTAGTAACAATTTTTTGACAAATAATTTTAAAAAATTTGTTGCCTTATTGAATTATTAGTGCTATACTGCACTCTAGTTGCAGGTTAATTTAAAAAAAGTTTATAATTGGGAAGTTTTTATAATTGTTGAGGGACAATTAAAAACTGCAACTTGATTGAAAAGGTGATCAAATGGAAGTAGTTTTGGCGGAATATTTGGGTTTTTGCTACGGCGTGAAACGAGCAATAAAAATTGCGCGAGAGAATGCCGACGGTAAAAGTTGCACACTCGGCCCGATTATTCACAATCCGCAGATGGTTGCACGGCTTAAAAGTGAAGGCGTGGATTCTGTGGAGAATTTGACCGACATAGAGGGGGGAACAATAATAATCCGTTCGCACGGAGTCGGTCCACAAGTTTATGAGCAGGCAAAAGCAAAGGGATTGAAAATTATCGATGCAACGTGCCCGTATGTCAAAAAAGCTCAACTTTCGGCAAAAAAACTTGTCGAAGAAGGTTATCAAGTCGTGATAATCGGCGAAAAAAATCATCCGGAAGTAAAAAGTATTTTTGAATGGTCAAATAATGAAGCTGTTATACTTGAGACTGAGGAAGAGGCAAAACAGTTTTCGTCTTGTCAAAAACTGGGGATAGTTTCGCAGACGACAGTTTCGGGAGAACGTTTCAAAAAAATTGTAATGCAGCTCACAGACAAATCGACAGAAATAAAAATTCTGCGTACGATCTGCACGGCAACCGATCAAAGACAAGCTGCGGCGATGGAACTTGCAGAAAAAGTTGAATTGATGCTCGTTATCGGCGGAAAAAATAGTGCAAACACAACCAGACTCGCGCAACTTTGTCGGAGTAAGTGCAAAACATATCATATAGAAACTGCTGAAGAACTTTCACCTGAATGGTTAAATGAAATTGAAAAAATAGGAATCACAGCCGGAGCCTCAACGCCGGGCTGGATAATCCGGGAGGTACAAAAGAAGTGTCAGACGATATTAAACGAATAGAAGATATGGGTTCGCTTCTTGAAGAAGCCGGAGACATGGAAAATCTCAGAGAACATGAAGTTGTCGAAGGTACTGTTGTTCAAGTCAATCGTAATGAAGCATTTGTTGACATAGGTTATAAACAAGAAATTCCCGTTCCGAAAAGAGAACTTGCTTATCCGGAGCCTGAATCTGCCGAAGATGTTGTTAAAGTCGGAGATAAAATTGATGTTTATATTCAATCACTCGGCGGCGAAAACGGCGGAGCACTTTCAAAAGTCAAAGCCGACAGAATGGTTGCTTGGAAAGATATTGAAGAAATCAGAGATCGCGGCGAGGCTGTAGATGCAAAAATCAATTCGCTTACAAAGGGCGGTCTCGTTGCAATCGTTCATGGTCTTCGCGGTTTTATTCCTGCTTCTCAAATGGAACTTCATTACGTTAAAGACCTCAGCGTTTATGTAGGTCAAACAGTTAAGGTTGTCCCGATTGATATTGACATTCGTAAACAACGTCTCGTACTTTCGCGTCGTCGTCTTTTGGAAGAAGAACAGGTTAAAAAGCAGGACGAAATTTTTTCAACGATTGAAGCAGGTCAAACCGTCAAAGGCACGGTTAAACGTCTCGTTGATTACGGTGCATTTATTGACATCGGCGGAGTTGACGGTCTTGCTCATATCTCTGACCTTTCTTGGGAGCGTGTTAAATCGCCGTCTGATGTTCTCAAAGTCGGTGATGAAATTGATGTTTACATTAAAAATGTTGACAACGATTCAAAAAGAATTTCGCTTTCAGTAAAAGAAACTCTTCCAGATCCGTGGCTTGAAAAATCCGAGAAGTATCACGAAGGAGATCACATTGAAGGAAAAGTTATCAAGCTGACAGATTTTGGTGCCTTCATGGAAATTGAATCCGGTTTTGACGGACTTATTCCGATGGGAGAGCTTTGCGATCACAGAATTGAAAAAGCTGAAGAGGCTGTTAAAGACGGTGAAATTGTCGTTGTTAAAATTATGAAGATTGATCCGAAACGTAAAAGAATTTCTCTTTCAATCAATAGAGCAAAACGCGATCCCAATGCTGAAGTTGTTAAACGTTATCAAGAGTAAGAAAATTTTTTTGCACATTAAAAATCTTCCGTTTGGGAGATTTTTTTTTTTACGGCTAAAAATTATTGACTTTCAAAGAAAAAATTTGTCAATGAATTTCATATTTTGCTTTTTTAATTATCTATTTACAGTTAAAAAATATTCGATTATAATAAGTTGCGATTGAGTGAACTCTCAATATAAAAACAAAGAAAGCAGGGCATTCAAAAATTGTATGGCTTATACTTAATATTGGTGTTGGTAGTGACGGGAGGAGCAATAGCATTTATAGGCGATCGACTCGGCACGAAGATAGGCAAGAAAAGATTGTCGCTGTTCGGCTTGAGACCTCGACACACTTCAAATATTATAACCGTAATCACCGGATTTGTGATAACAGCTTTGACGATCGGAATAATGTCGGCTACCTCTGAAAATGTTCGTACAGCTTTATTCGGAATGGAAGAACTTAACGCAAATCTTGCATCAAAACAGCATGAACTTGAAAATCTTTCCGATGAATTAATTTTGGCTACGAATGAATATCAGCAAGCAAATGAAGATTTAAAAAAATCGAAAGATGAAATAGAAGAATTAAAAAATGAGCAGACCGAATTGAAAGAAGAATCCGATCGACTCAAGCAAGGCAATGAAGAACTTGAATTGAAAAATGCAAAATTAATTTCGGACAATGAAAATTTATCAAACACGAATGAAAATCTCACATTAAACAATGCAAAACTTTCAAGCGACAACGAAACATTGACAAAAAATAATTCCGAATTGACGGCGAACAATGAAAAACTTCAGAGCGACAATCAAAATTTGGAAACGCATAACGAACAACTTCGCGACGGAATAGTTGCAATTCGTGAAGGGGATATAATATTTCGTGCCGGTGAAATTTTGGCAAGCGGAATTATAAAAGGAAATAGAGAGGCATCTGAAATTGTCAAGGACATAGATAATTTGGCAGACATTGCAACGACGAATGTATCAAGAAAAATCGGCAGCACGGGAGAAGATTCGTCCGTTTGGATTTATCAGCCTGAATTGTCGGAGGCAGTCAAGGCAATTTCTGCGAGTAATCAAGATGTTTTTTTAAGAATAGTTGCGGCAGGAAATTTAATGCGCGGTGAACCTGTCCGCAGTAATTTGGAACTTTTCAAAAACAATAAAATTTATGACAAAGATGAATTTATAATTGCGAAGGCATACGAGATAAAAGACGGAATCAATTCGGAGCAAATCATCAGAAATTTCTTGCATGATGTAAATCAAGCAGCAACGGCAAAAGGAATTTTAACAGATCCGATAACAGGTTCAGTCGGAGTAATGGAAGGTTCACAATTATATCAGTTGGTCGATGCAATTTCAAAAACGAAAGGTTTAATAGTTTTAACAGCATTTGCAAGAGACGAAACAACGACAATGGGACCTTTGAGATTGAATATCAAACTTGAACACTCGAAAGAAGGATAAAAATTTGATAATGGCGATAGATCCCGGTCGTGACAAATGCGGCGTTGTCGTGATTGATGAAGTCGGCGAAATAAAATTTCAACGTGTAATTGAAACTTCGACATTGGAAAGTGTAATTTTGGAACTTGAAAAAAATTTTGAATTAAAAAAAATAATTTTGGGAGACGGCACGACGAGCAAATCAACGGCGAAAAAAATTTCAGAAACGACAAAGGCAGAAATAAAAATTGTCGATGAGAAACATACAACCGAAGAGGCTCGAAAACTTTATTGGGAAAAAAATTCTCCCAAAGGCTGGAGAAAATTATTGCCGACTTCAATGCAAGTGCCGCCTGTTCCCGTTGATGATTTGGTTGCGGAAATTTTGGTGAAAAGATTTCTGAAAAGTTTGGAGAGTGATGAAAGATGAGCGAGACAAAAAAATATCAAAGACCCGATTGGGACGAATATTTTTTAGAAATTGCAAAATCAGTAGGACGGCGTGCGACATGTTTAAGGAGACGTTACGGAGCAATAATCGTCAAAGATAAAATTATCATCAGCACAGGTTATAACGGTTCTCCTCGTGGTGAGGCAAATTGTATTGACACTGGAATTTGTGAACGTGAAAGATTAAAAGTTCCTAAAGGTGAACGTTATGAACTTTGTGTTGCAGTTCACGCCGAACAAAATGCAATAATAAATGCCGATCCTATTAAAATGGAAGGATCGACGATTTATATCGCAGGTTTTAATGTCGCCGATGACTCGATTGCATCGGGAGAACCTTGCAAACTTTGCCGCCGTATGATTCAAAATGCAAAAATTTCAACGGTTATTTTTCAAAATGAGTTCGGCGAATTAAAAAAATTAAAGCCGAGTGAAATTAAAAATTAATCATTGCAGGGACAAATCGGCTTATCGAAATATTGACTTACAATTTTAACTGCACAGTACTGACCGCACATTGAGCAAGCCTCTTCATCAGCTTGATTGCGAGTACTGCGTTTTTTTATTGCAAGTTCGGGATCAATTGCGAGTTTCATTTGTTCATTCCAGTCAAGATTTTTTCTTGCACGTGCCATTTTCAAATCCCAATCGCGAGCTCCGTTAATTCCTTTTACAATATCGGCAGCGTGAGCGGCAATTCTCGAAACAATAACGCCGTCGTGAACGTCTTGAATTGTCGGCAATGCCAAATGTTCGGCAGGAGTAACGTAACAAAGAAAATCTGCGCCGCTGACTGCCGCCAAAGTTCCGCCGATTGCTGCCGTTATATGGTCATATCCCGGTGCAATATCTGTTACAAGCGGTCCGAGTACATAAAACGGAGCATTTCGGCACAGACGTTTTTCAAGTTTCATATTCGCTTCAATCTGATCAAACGGAACATGTCCGGGACCTTCAACCATGACTTGTACTCCGCGTTTCCATGCTCTGTCAACAAGTTCGCCGAGTGTAATCAATTCAGTCAACTGTCCGCGATCGGTGGCATCAGCAATGCAGCCCGGTCTCATTCCGTCGCCGAGACTTATCGTCACGTCATATTTTTCACAAATGTCAAGAATATCATCGTAACGTTCATAAAATGGATTTTCTTTTTCATTGTGAAGAATCCAGGCCGCAATAAATGATCCGCCTCGACTTACTATATCCATTTCGCGTTTCTGCCGACGCATTTTTTCAATCGCCTCTCGTGACACTCCGCAATGAAGAGTCATAAAATCCGCACCGTCTTTTGAATGCATTTCAATCGTCTGCAAAATATCTTCTTCAGTCATTTCGACTACTGCTCCGTGCTCGCGAATTGCTTTTACTGCCGCTTGATAAATCGGAACTGTACCGACCATTATCGTTGAATGTTCAATTATTTTTTTTCTCGACTCATCAATATTGTTTCCCGTAGACAAATCCATAACCGAATCTGCTCCGCATTTAATCGCCTCGTCAAGTTTTTCAAGTTCAGGCTCGATATTCGGAAATGTGCTCGACGTTCCGATATTTGCATTGACTTTTGTTTTCAACCCTTCGCCGACTCCGCACGGTTTCAAATTTTTGTGATTGATATTCGCACAAATTGCAATCGTTCCTTTCGCAACTCTTTGACGAATTATTTCAACCGACAAATTTTCTTGTTCGGCAATTATTTTCATTTCATCGGTAATTTTTCCTTCGCGTGCTTTTTGCATTTGTGTTGACATTTTTTTCTTTCCTTCCAAAAATTTTTAATTCGTTTTGTTTCTGTCCATGAAATTTAATAATCTTTCAAGCGGCAGAATTTTTAAAATGATGAAACAGATTATACTTTCAGGCAAAAAATAAGTTGAATTTGCAGTCAATGAATAAATTATCGGTGACATTCCTTCGGGAGCATATGACGAGAAAAATACCACGCCTGAAATAAAATGACATGCAAATCGACTTAAAAAAGCAATCGCCGTTGACAAAAATTTGTGTGCGGGAATCAATGCTGCCAATCCCAATGACATGTAAGGCAGAGGATAATCAAATAAAACTTGTATCGGATGCAAAATAAACGGATCTTGCAAAATTGCAATCAATCCGTATAAAAATCCTGCCAATGCTCCCGTACTTATTCCGTATCTGTAAGACAGCAGCAGTAATGGTATCATTGATCCCAAAGTTACGCTGCCGCCTTGAGGGAAATGATAAATTCTCAGCTGCTGAAGTATCACGGAGAACGCCAGCATTAACGATATATAAACAAGCATGCCGGCTGTAAATTTTATTTTGCTTATGTAAATTGAAAAACAAATTAAAATGAAAACTCCGAGTATCGCGAATGAAACGCTCGGACTTGATAAAATTTCTGATACATTATTGAAAAGAGTGTCAATCAAAAATATCACCTCTCAAAAAAATTTTTTCACCAGCCGCTGAAATATTCTTCAACATTTTCACATTGCATAGGTCCGCGCATTGCACATGCTCCGATTGCTCCGGCTTGCAATACTTCAGAAATATTATTTTTATTTATTCCACCGATTGCATAAACCGGTATTGTTACATTTTTTATGACATCTCTGAAAAAATCCATTCCGCGCGGCTCAATATGTCTTTTGCTGAGTGTGTCGAAAATATGACCGGCAATTATATAATTGCAACCTGCCGATTGAGCTTTTCGAGCCTCCTCTTCGCTGTGACATGATGCACCGATATTTTTAAAAAATTTTTTCTCGTCCGCACTCATTATTCTTAAATTTGTAAATGTCATATGAATTGATTCGGCTTTGAATTTGATTGCCGTTTCGATGAAATTATGCAGAATACATTTAACATTTTCTTTTTCACAAATTTTAATTACATCTTTGGCGAGGTCTTCATATTCCGATTCAGTCAAATCTTTTTCGCGGAGTAATATTGCTCTCGGTTTATACTTAACTATTTCTTCCACTCTTTTCAAAAGATCTCCGTTGCAAATTTTTCGATTCGTCACACAAATTAATTTTTGAATTGCCGTCTCCATTTTCGCACCTCATTAAAATTTTTTTAAAGATTTTCAATGAAATTATTTCTCTTTAACAAAAATTTTTCCTTTTAATTTTTTAACGACAATTCCAGCTAAAATTGAACCGCAGACGGTAGAAATCAAAAACGGAATTACATAAACATAAAAAGCAATGTCACCGGCATTTTTTCCCATGAACAAAATTGCAATCGGATATGACAATAAACCGCCGATAATTCCCGTTCCGAATGATTCGGCCAAAACCGTATAAAAAATATTTTTCGTCTTTGAATAAATTATTCCGCTTAAAAATGCTCCGCACATACTGCCGGGAAATGCAAGAAGACTTCCCAAGCCAAGCAAATTTCTTAAAAGACTTGCGGTGAAAGCGACTGAAACTCCGTAACGACTGCCGAGAAGTACCGCGCAAAAAATATTTACCATATGTTGAACAGGTGCGCATCTGCTGCCGAAAATCGGAAACGATAAAACACTTCCTGAAACGGCGACTGCAGTCAAAAAAGCAGCAAGGACAATTTTTTTTGTCGAATCATCTTTCATTTAATCACCTCAAAAAAAAATTTTTAGAAAAATTGCCTGAAAAGATAATTTCTCTAAAAATTCTTTCTGATTTAAAAAATTTAAAAAAATTCCTACGTCGGCATTATCCGAATCAGGTCAAGCGGTCGAAGTTTTAAACTTCCTCTCAGCCCATTCAATGAGCTCCCATTTTTTTTATTTCATTTTCAATTTTATTCAACAAAATTTTTTATTTTTTTTTTATTTATTTCGTCACAGCAAAAATTTTTCCTTCTTTAAAATTGTTGACGCAATTTGACAACTGATTTATAATTTAAAAATTCTTAAAAAATTTTTTTTGATTGGAGAAATTTATATGTGCGGAATAGTCGGATACATTGGAGATAAATCGGCTGCAAATTTTTTGATTGACGGCTTGACGAAATTGGAATATCGCGGCTACGATTCAGCAGGGATTGCAGTTTTCGACGGCAATGAAATTTTTATTGAAAAATCGGTCGGTCGTCTGGCCTCGCTCAAGGAAAAACTCAAAGGATACACGCCGAAAGGTTCAATCGGAATCGGTCACACACGCTGGGCTACTCACGGCAGACCTTCCGATATAAATGCTCATCCTCATACAGATTGCCACGGTGATTTTGTCGTCGTTCACAATGGTATTATTGAAAATTATATGGCTCTCAAAGAAGATTTGATTGAACGCGGTCACAAATTTTTATCCGAAACTGATACCGAAGTAGTTCCTCATTTGCTCGAAGAATTTTATAAAGGCGATTTTGCATCTGCCGTTCGCGAAGTTTTGAAAAAAATTGAAGGTTCTTATTCCCTCGTTTTCATGTCGAAAAATCATCACGACGAATTAATTTGTGCAAAACAAGATAATCCGTTAATCGTCGGAATCGGTGAAGGAGAAAATTTTATTGCGTCGGACATTCCGGCAATCATTAACAAAACTCGTTCAACTTATATTTTGAATGACGGAGAAATCGCAATCGTCAAGAAAAATTCAGTCGAGATAACCGACAAAAACGGAAATAAAATTGACAAAAAAATTTTTAATGTAAGCTGGAATGCAGAAGCGGCAGAAAAAGGCGGCTACGAACATTTTATGCTGAAGGAAATTAATGAACAGCCTAAAGCAATTCGCGATACAATGCGCGGATTTATAAAACAAATTCGACCGTCAAAAAATAATGATGAAAGAATTGCAAAGGATGGCAGCAGTATAATTTTTCCTGAATTGAAATGGAATCCCGATTTTTTAAAAAATATCGACAAGGTTTATATTGTTGCATGCGGTACTGCTTATCATGCAGGATTGGTTGGAAAATTTTACATTGAAAAATTGGCGAGAATGTTGGTTGAAGTTGATCTTGCATCTGAATTTCGTTATCGCGACCCGATTATTGACGAAAAAACTTTGACGATTTTTATTTCACAATCAGGCGAAACGAGCGACACCATTGCCGCGATGAAAGAATCAAAACGACTCGGCGCAAAAACTCTTGCAATTACAAATGTCATCGGTTCATCTCTTGCACGTGAGGCGGATCAAGTTTTGTATACGATTGCTGGTCCTGAAATTGCAGTTGCCTCGACAAAAGCATATACGACACAATTAATTTTAATGTTTATGCTTGCTCTTTACATGGCGCAACTCAGAAAAACCGTTTCGGAAGATCGAACACGCGAATTAATTTCTTTGCTTAAAAAAATTCCTGCACAAATTAGTGAAACTCTTTCAGATGTCGATCCGATAAAAACTTTTGCACGCAGTTACGGATTTAATGAACATGTTTTTTATATCGGTCGTTCACTCGATTATGATGTTGCACTTGAAGGAGCTTTGAAACTCAAAGAAATTTCTTACATTCACGCCGAAGCATACGCGGCAGGAGAATTGAAACACGGAACTTTGGCATTAATTGTTGAAGGAGTGCCGGTTATTGCGCTTGCTACTCAAAAATCCGTTTACGACAAAACAATTTCAAATATCAAAGAAGTCAAAGCACGTGACGCGGTTGTGATTGGAATTGCTGCAGCCGGTGATACCGAACTTGAAAAATATATTGATCATGTAATTTATGTTCCCGATACTGATGAACTTTTGATTCCGCTTTTGACTGTCGTACCTCTTCAACTTCTTGCTTATTATTCTGCAATTACTCGCGGCTGTGATGTCGATAAACCGAGAAATTTGGCAAAATCGGTTACTGTTGAATAAATTTTAATTTGGAGGAAAAAAATGAAGAAGAAAAAAATTTTGTCAATGCTCTGTGCAGGATTAATTACGTTGAGCGTATCATTCAACGCAGAGGCAATTAATCCGAGTGATTCATCAGGATTTGTAATTTTGTCGGACGTTGTTCCCGACATCATTCAGGAAATTCGTTATCACTCGACTTACAATTTTGTTGGAGAAAGAATTGACGGATATGAAGAACCTTGCGCAATTATGACAAAAGAGGCGGCGAATGCATTAAAAAAAGTCAGCGACGAATTGATTGAAAAAGGTTACAGACTTAAAATTTATGACGCATATCGTCCGCAAAAAGCCGTTGATAATTTTGTGAGATGGGCAGCAAATACCGGCGATAAAAAAATGAAAAAATATTTTTATCCGAAAGTCGATAAGAAAAATTTATTTTCGGAAGGATATATTGACGAAAAATCCGGACACAGCAGAGGCTCGACTGTTGATTTGACACTTTTTGACATGAAGACAGGCAAAGAAGTTGATATGGGAGGAACGTTTGATTACTTCGGTGAATTGTCTCATCCCGATTACAAAGGAAATTTGACGAAACAACAACTTAAAAATCGAAAAATTTTGCGTGATGCGATGATTCGTCACGGCTTTAAACCTCTCGCGACCGAGTGGTGGCATTTCACTTTGAAAAATGAACCTTATCCCGATACTTATTTCACATTTGCAGTAAATTCAAAAATAAATAAATAAAGGTGAGTGTTTTAATTGAAGAAGAAAAAATTAATTGCGAGTATCTTAGCCGGATTAATGGCATTAAGTGTTTCATTCGGAGCACAGGCGGCAACTCGTGACGAAATTGCTGCAATCAAAGTTGAGAAAGCAAGCGATTTTAAATATTGGAATGAAAATTCGCCGACGAAGAAAAAAATTATTAATTTTGTTGAGGACGCAATCAATCCGAACAGTAAAAATTATATTCCACCTGAAGACAGGATAGCAACTTTCGACATGGACGGAACTTTTTACTGCGAAACGGCACCTTTGTATTTTCAAGAGACAATGTTTTTTTATCGCGTCCTTGAAGATGAATCATATAAAGCACCGAAAAAAATTGTCGACTTTGCAAAAAAAATTAAACCGAAAATTTATAACAAAACAGGAATAACACCGGCAGAAAATAAAATTTTATTTCAACAGTTGACGAAAGCATACGAAGGAATGACACCTGAAGAATACAGAGCATACGTCAGAAAATTTATGAATACAAATGAAACCGGATTGACAAATTTAAAACGAGGTGAGGCATTTTATTTGCCGATGGTCGAAATAATTTCTTATCTCAGCAACAATGGTTTTGCAGTTTACGTTGATTCTGCCTGCGGAATTGATACCACACGCGAACTTGTCGGAAATATTATTCCAATTCGTCAGGACAGAATTATTGCTTCAGATTTTGTTTACACTACAACCGAAATGGGAAAAGATGAAGCGAAAAATCATTTCTTCGATCGCAATAAGGAAAAAATAATAATATCAGGCAAAACTCTCATTGAGAATGGACAGACAGTCAAAATATTTTCGATTCTGAACCATATAGGGAAAAAACCTGTCCTGTCATTTGGAAATTCGATGGGTGACAGCGGCATGTTTGAATACACTTTACAAAATAATAAATATAATTGTGCTGCATTTTGTGTTCTCTGTGATGATACCGAACGTGAACTAGGAAATATTTCAAAAGCTGAAAAAATGAAAGCAACTGCAATTAAACGCGGCTGGGAAACAATATCAATGCGCGATGAATTTAAAACGATTTACGGCGAAAGTGTCAAACGTGAAAAATGAATCGCAGAAATTTTTTAAAAATGATTTCAATTTCAACACTCGGAATTTATTTAAATTTGTTTGACGAAACGGCGGCGAAAAATTTTTTTGAAACTGCCGAACCGATGATTTACAAAAAATTTTTGCAGTTCAAGGAATATGAAAAGAGATTGACGACGGAAATAATTGTAATTCATCACACAGACAAATTAAATCCGCAGTCAAATGAACCGCTTGACGAAGATTCTACAGTCGAAAGGATTCACAAATGGCATATTGAAAAAAACGGCTGGGCAGGAATCGGCTATCATTATTTAATACGAAAAAACGGAATGATTGAACAAGGTCGGTTGCCTGAAATGATCGGAGCGCATGTTTACGGACACAATAAAAATTCAATCGGAATTTGTCTTGCGGGAAGTTTTCACTCAAAAGTTGCAAAGCCGACGAGTGAGCAA
>CAJOPN010000167.1 GCA_905236285.1 uncultured Selenomonadaceae bacterium
ATTGCTTGCGCCCTTGCGAGGCGTGACGCTCCGGCACATGCAAAATCCAATCGGGATGAGCACGATACAAATCGCTGTCACGATTGACCATCTCAAGTTCAAACCAAAGTCCGAATTTCATTCCGAGTGCATTAATTCTGTCGGCGACTCCTTTAATTCCGTTCGGCAATCTGTCTGTATTTGCATACCAATCACCGAGTCCGGCAGTTTCTCCCGTTCTCTTTCCAAACCAGCCGTCATCAAGTACAAACATTTCAACTCCGACTTCTTTGGCAGTCTCTGCTATTTTTACAAGTTTATCTTCATCAAAATCAAAATAAGTTGCCTCCCAGTTGTTGATCAAAATCGGACGTTCTTTGTCTCTCCAAATTCCTCTTGCAAGTCTCGTTCTGTAAAGTTTATGATAAGTCTGACTGAGTGCGTTCAATCCTTCAGATGAAAAAGCTGTCACAGCCTCAGGCGTTTGAAAAATTTCATTCGGCTTGAGATTCCAATCAAAATTAAATGGATTTATTCCGATCGTCACGCGAGTTGTATCGAAAGTATCAACTTCAGCCTGTGCAATGAAATTTCCGCTGTAAATTAATGAAAATCCGATCGCCTCGCCTTGAAATTCGTCGGCATTGGGACGTTTCAAAATTATAAAAGGATTATGAACATGAGAAGATTGACCGCGAAGACTGCCGACAGATTGAATACCTTGTTGAAGTCGACGATCTTTTCTGTAACGTTCACGAGCCCACCAGCCGCTGAATTGAATAAAATCATAATCGGCATCGGGCAAATCAAGTGACGAACTCATCGCCTGAGTTATATGACAGGATTGTTCGCCGCGATTTATAAATTGAACACTTCTTGCGATTGCATCAAAATTTTTAAAAATTGTGTAACGCAAAATCATTTCAACATTAATTAATTCATCTCTCAGCAAAATTTCAAGAGTATCAGCTTCGTCATCATTTTCAACATATGTTGCAGGCAGTCCGATCAATTTCGGTTTGCCTTGAAAAATTGAATGTGAAACGTAAGTGAAATTTGTTATTCGACTTCCATTATTCTGAAGAATTTCAAATGCAGGAAGTCTGAAATCAGTCGCACCGTAAGCAGGATACTCTTGACGAATATGCTCAAGTGAAAAACCGTATTCATCTTGAAAAGTATTCGCCGAAGTGGGACGTTTGCAGTCTTCAAAAAGATAATTATAATCTTTTTCAGGCACACGTTTCCCGAAATAAAGTTGTCCGATTTGATCGTTGCGCAAAATTTTTATAACATAAGAAATTTTTTCATTGTAAAGGTGAAACTGTTTTGTCTCTGAATTAAAATTAATCATAAATTAGACACCTCTGAAATAAAATTCAAAATGTTTATCCTCATTCGGTTTCAAATATTCAGCGAGAATTGGAGAACCCCAACTGTCATCGCCTCCGACTCCGCATTGTCCGAGTGACGCTCTCAAATATGTATGATTAATTTTCGGCAAATCATAATGATGACGAGCATTTTCAATTTCATGCGGATTATACGGAAGTGCCGACGCTTCAAAAGGATTTGGTGCAAAAATTTTCAAGCCGCGATTTCGATTGTCCAAAACTTCAATCCAACGTACGCCGCAATGATTGCCGCATTCTTGAGGACGCAAATATTTTTCAATTTCATCTTGTGCAGTCGTCTCAAAAATTCCGAGTCTTGCACCTTCACAGCGATCAATGTAATTATCAAGCGGACCTTTGCCGTAAAATTTAATTTTGTCGTAATCATTTTTAAGAGTGAAAATCATTGAAAAGTCGGGAATGTCAGAAAGCCCGCCAATTTTTTTATAATCAATTTCAGTTTTAATCGAACCGCATTTTTTAACCGTGAAAGTAACTTGACAATTTGAAATCGGATTCGTCAAAAGTTCATAAGTGTATCGAACTTTCAAAGATTCAGCAAAAAATTCACCGACACCGCTTTCACCGAAATATTTTTCAACAGTTTTAAAATCTTCGTCGCCTATTGCAAATTCAATTTTTCTGCAGCGACGATAAAGACTTGCCAATTTCCATTGAGCGCAGTTGAGATGATGACCGTTTCCGCGATCGTTATCAATTGGAGCACGCCAGAAATTTAATTGAGGAACTTCTTCAATCAATTCGACACCGTTAAATTTGTAACTGACAAGATTGGCGGCGGCACTTGAAAACATTGCGCTGAATCCGTCACCTTGAGCCGAAATATTTATATCACTCTTTACGACGCGGAATTTTTTATAAGAATTTTTAATTTTTGATTTTAAGTTTTTAATTACACTTTGACCAAATGCAATTTCATGTCCGCGATTTGCAAAAAGATTGTCGGACTTCAAACAAAGTGAAGCTGTCAAAACATATTCGCCGTCACCGTAATCAGGCAGAGAAATTTCAATGTCCTTTGATTCTTTCGGCAAAATATTCGGCACTTCAATTTCTTTCAAAAATTTTTCGTGACCGTCAATCATCAATGACACTTTCAAAAAATAATCAGCGGCATTGGTGAAGAGGGATTTATTTTTAATTGTAATTTTATTTTCGCTCGGAATGATTGAAAAGTTTTGATAATTAAATTTTACGTCCTGCAATTTGGTAGTCGGCTGACGATTTGCAAAGAGAATACCGTCGCCGCTGAAATTGTAATCGCAGGGACGATCGCCGAAATCTCCGCCGTAAAGCAAAGCATCTTTCTCTTTTGAATAAATCGCCTGATCGACAAAATCCCAAATGAAACCGCCTTGATAAAGTTCATCTTCTTCAGTAAGATTTGTATATTTGTGCATACCGCCGCATGAATTTCCCATTGCATGAGTATATTCACAACAAATAAAAGGTTTATCGCGGCGTTCACTCAAAAATTTTTTAATGCTTTCAACGGTCGGATACATTTGACTTTCCATATCGCTTGAATTATTGTAACGGCGATCCCAAAAAATTGATTCGTAATGAACGAGGCGAGAAGAATCAGCCTTGCGGAAATATTCGGACATCTCAAAAATATTTTTTCCGCCGCAGGATTCATTGCCGCAGGACCAAATTAAAATTGACGGGTGATTTTTGTCGCGTTCAAGCATTGACTTTGCACGATCAAGAACATTCGCCAGCCATTTCGGATTATCATTCGGAACGGTATTTTCATCGCAGAAATTTCCGCCATTACGCATCCATGAGCCGTGAGTTTCCAAATTTGTTTCATCAATTACATAGAGACCGTAAATATCACAAAGTTCATAAATCGGCGATTGATTCGGATAATGACAAGTACGAACGGCATTGATATTATTCTGTTTCATCAATTTAATATCATTTTCAATCATTAAAGGATCGAAAGCACGACCGTTGAAGCAATCAAATTCGTGACGATTGACACCTTTGAAAACGATTCTTTGACCGTTGATTTTCATAATGTTGCCGTCCATTTTAAATTCGCGGAAACCGATTAATTGCGGAATAACTTCACAAATATTTTGTTCCGAATCTTTGACGGTGATAACTGCACGATAAAGATAAGGATATTCTGCACTCCAAAGTTTTACGTTTGAAAAAGTTTTTTTGAAAATATTTTCCGAAATTGAATCTTTTGAAACAGAATTATTTTCAGGATCAAAAATTTCAATGTCGATAATTTTTTGTTCATCGGAATTAAATTTAAAATCAATTTCCAATTCACCGTCTTGATAATTGTTAATCGGTTTTGCCTTAACTGAAATATCTTCGACGTGAATTTTCGGCTTTGTATAAAGAAAAACTTCTCTGAAAAGTCCGCTGAATCTGAACATGTCTTGATCTTCGAGCCATGAGCCGCTTGAATATTTAAAAACTTCAACGGCAAGTTTGTTATCGAAATCTTTAATGAAAGGAGACAAATCGAAATCGGAAGGAGTGAAAGAATCTTCGGAGTAACCGACAAATTGACCGTTCAACCAAATTGCAATCGCCGATTCAGCACCTTGAAACGAAATAAAAATTTTCTGCCAAATTTCGGGAGCATCAAAATATTTAACATAGCAGGCTACGGGATTATTACGCTGAGGAATTTGTCCTTGATGAATGACTTCGTGACCGTCCCAAGGATAAGTAGTATTTGTGTAATGAGCAGAGCCGTAACCTTCCATTTGAATATGAGCGGGAACGCGGATTGTTTTCCAATCATGACAGTCAAATTCAGGCGATTGAAAATTATTCGGAATGAGATTTAAATTGTCGGCAAATTGAAAATGCCAAAGACCGTTGAGAGAAATTTTGAAAGATGATTCATTTCGATTAAGTTCCGAATCATTTGCAAAATATTTGTGGTCGCTGTGAGCAGGCAAACGATTTTGTTGGAAAAATTCGGGATCAGCTAATTTTTCAAAATTAAAATTCATTAAAATCACCTCTTTAAAAAATTTATTCCAGTTGAATCGCGTTCGATGATAGAATTATACAAAGTTACACGTTTAGTTTGACCGTTGATTATTTTGTTAATGATAAGTTCGGCGGCATTTACACCGAGTTGAAACATATTTTGATCGTTGGTAGTCAATTTAGGTTCGATGAAGTGAGAGACAGAAATATTATCGTAGCCCATAATTGAAATATCCTGAGGAATTTTTAAATTGAGACGTTTGCAGGCATTGACGGCACCGACTCCCATCAAATCATTGCAACAAAAAATCGCCGTGACATCGACAGAAGGCAAAATTTTTTCAAGAATATCGGCAGTATTGTCAACCGTGTGAATACTGTTACCTTCTCCGATGTTGACGATATAATTTTCAGAATAAAGATTTTTTGATTGCATAATCCGACGATAAGTAACTTCTTTAACTTCATAAGAATCGGAATTGATGCCGCGCACGAACAAAATTTTTTGATGATTCAAACCGAAAAGATAATTGACGGCCTCCTCAGTCCCCATAGCCTCATCATTTGAAACGTAACAAGCACCGGGAATGTGATAATAGCCGTTAATGAAAACGAGCGGCACAGTCTGAACAATTTCCTTGTAAAAATCTTCGTTAATACCTTGAGTATTTGGACTTATAATTATAATTCCCGAAACGCTGCGGCTGACGAATGATTTAATACAATTCATTTCAAGCTGAGGATCATTTTGAGCGCAATTTAAAAGCAAAGAATAAGAAAGCTTGCGCAAAAAATCTTCAATGCCGTCAATAACTTCGGCGAAAAACATATTATAGACGCTCGGAACGACAACGCCGATGGTGGTGGAATGTTGAGTATTCAATTCACGCGCCGAAATGTTTGGAAAGTAATTCAATTCTTTGATGGCTTTTTTTACTTTTGAGCGAGTAACTTTCTTAACAAAATCTTTGCCGGTGACGACACGCGAAACGGTAGCTACCGAAACACCGGCTTTTTGTGCCACATCTTTAATAGTTGATCTGATATTTTGTTCCATAATTTTTTTAAACTGATTCCACAAATTTATCGAATGCGTTTAAGCCTTTATCATCACGCTTGTAAACTCCGGCATGTTCCAAAACTTTGCTGAAGACATGACCGATTTCAGTTTTAATAATTTCATCGACATTTGAAGAATTTATATCATTACATTTTTCGCGAATTTTTTTATACCAATCCGCATGTTTTGAAATGGCATCTATATTTGAAATGTCGTCAACATTATTTAAAAGATTATCTTTGACGTGAGCCATTTCATCTTTGAGACGAGCAGGAAGAACAGCCAATCCCATAACTTCAATCAAGCCGATATTTTCCTTTTTGATGTGATGAACTTCGGCATGAGGATGAAAAATTCCGAGAGGATGTTCATCAGAGGTGCGATTGTTTCTCAAAACCAAATCAAATTCATAATCATCACCGCGACGACGACCTATAGGCGTGATTGTATTGTGAGGAGCATCGGTTTCGGCGAAAATTCCGACTGATTCATCAGAATATTTTCTCCAGGCGGCAAGAATTTTTTCACACAAATCAATCAGTTGTTGACGATTTTTTGAACGAAGGCGAATTGTTGACATCGGCCATTTGACACGACCTGCCTCGACATCATCAAAACCTGCGAATTTATACGGCTTTTCAATTTGAGCTTTAGCCATAGGAAAAGTATAATGACCGCCTTGATAATGATCGTGAGAAAGAATTGAACCGCCGACGATGGGCAAATCGGCATTTGAACCGACGAAATAATGAGGAAATTCAGTTATAAAATCGAAAATATTTTCAAAAGTATTGCGATCAATTTTCATAGGAATGTGATCGACGTTGAGCAAAATGCAATGTTCATTGTAATAAGTGTAAGGAGAATATTGCAAAAACCATTGATGACCGCGAAAATTGAGAGGAATCAAGCGATGAGTTTCACGAGCAGGGTGATTGGCATGACCTGCAAAACCTTCATTTTCACGACAAAGCAAGCATTTCGGATAACCTGTCGATTTAATGGTCTTAGCCTTTGCAATGTCGCGAGGATCTTTTTCAGGTTTTGAAAGATTAATTGTCAAATCCAAATCGCCGTAATCGGTAGGAGTTTTCCAAATAATATTTTTGTCAATGCGGGTTTTGCGAATGTAATTTGATGCAATGCTGAGTTTATAATAATTGTCGGTGGCGAGTTGCGGAGATTGATTATAATCATCTTTAAAGCGACGAATAACCTCACTTGAACGAGGCATAACGCAATCCATAATTCTTGTATCGAAAAGATCACGCTCGTTGACGGTATCCTCAATCAAATTATTTTCGACCGAATAATTTAAAATATTTTCAAGAATCGGCGTTGCAGTCTCCAAAGTTTCGTTAATTTGTTCGGGAGAAAATTCATGTACATGAAGAATATCAATAAGACGATTTGCAGAATAATAAGTGTCGGATTTTTCCATAAGATTCTGTTGAATTGCGAAATTTATTAAACGATTAATTTCAGTATTGATTGACATTTAAAATCACCTTCAATCTTCGTAACCGTTCGGATGTTTTTGATGCCAGTTCCAAGCGGTTTTGATGACGACTTCAACATCAGTAAATTGCGGATTCCAGCCTAAAATTTTTCTTGCCTTTTCTGATGAGGCGATAAGTTGAGCGGGATCACCTGCGCGGCGAGTTCCCATTTCAACCTTAATATCTTTGCCGGTAGCCTTTTTCGCCGCCTCAATCATTTCTTTGACAGAAAAACCTTTACCGTTGCCGAGATTGAAAATATTGCTTTCATTGCCTTTTCTCAAATATTCCAAAGCGAGAACATGAGCATCGGCGAGGTCAATAACGTGAATATAATCTCTTAAACAAGTGCCGTCAGGAGTATCGTAATCATCACCGAAAATTGTAATGTGATCGCGTTTGCCGAGAGGAACTTGAAGAATGAGCGGAATCAAATGAGTTTCACAGCGATGATCTTCACCGATTGAACCGTCTTCAAGAGCACCTGCGGCATTAAAATATCTCAATGAAACATATCGAACGCCGTCAGCTTTCGACACCCATTTCATCATCTTTTCCATAGTCAATTTTGTTTCGCCGTAGGTATTTGTCGGCAGCGTACGATCGTTTTCCATAATCGGAACTCTTTCAGGTTCTCCATAAGTTGCGGCAGTTGAAGAGAAAACAATTTTATCAATTTTATGCTTAACCATTGATTCAAGAAGAACCTGCATACCGTAAACATTATTATTGAAATAGAGCAGAGGTTTTTGCATGCTTTCACCGACGAGAGAATTTGCTGCGAAATGAATTACAGCTTCAATATTATTTTCGGTAAAAATTTTATCGAGAACGTCATAATTGCGAATGTCGCCTTCATAAAATTTTGCTTTCGGATTGAGAGCTTTTCGATGACCGGTCTGAAGATTATCGACGATAACGACCTCTTCACCTTTTTCAACGAGTTGATGAACAGCATGAGAACCGATATAACCGGCTCCTCCACAAACCAAAATCGCCATAAATTCTACCTTCTTTCAAAAATATTTTTTAAAAAAATTTATCTCAATTTAAATTCCGATACGGCATTTTGAAGTTCACCGGCCATTTCAGCAAGTTGACGGCTTGACGATGCAACTTCTTCAATGGAGGCTGATTGTTCTTCAGTAGCGGCAGATACCGTTTCTGTTTCGGCCGAAAGCTGATTTGCGGCGGCATCAATATTTGTAACCGCATCAACAATTCTTTGACTGCCTTGATTCGCCTCTTTGATTGCATTAACTGCCTGCTTGACTTGTTCCGTTAAAATTTCGACTTGAGAGACAATTTCACGGAAAGCACCGCCGGCATCATGTACTGCCGATGTACTTTTTGTTGTCATTTCCATGCCTTCATGCATACTTTCGACAGCTTTTAAAGTTTGTTCCTGAACATTTCCGATAAGTCGATTAATTCTTTCAGCCGCCTCAGCAGATTGTTCAGCAAGTTTTCTTACTTCATCTGCAACGACTGCAAAACCGCGACCGTGTTCACCTGCTCGTGCTGCCTCTATCGCCGCATTCAACGCCAATAAATTTGTTTGTTCCGCAATGGCTGAAATGGTATCGACAATTTGACCGATTTGTTTTGATTGATCGCCTAAAGATTGAATGACTTGTTCCGAACTTCTCACGGAACTTTCAAGTTGTTCCATGACTTTAACGGCATCATCAACGGTTTTTGCGCCGCGATCTGCAGTTTGCATTGTCTGCTGAGAAGTTTCAGCAACTTTATTTGAATTATTGGCGATAATTTCCAAAAGATCGCCCATTTCACTTACCGATTGATTGGCGGTATTAACGGCAGCTTTTTGTTCATCAGTTTTTCTTGCAACTTGAGTAATTGAACCTGCAACTTGATTTGCCGCAACCGATGATTGTTCGGAAGTGGTGTTTAAAAGTTCGGCGGAACTTGCTACCATTTTTGAATCTTCACGAACGCGGTTAAGCAAATTATTTAATTTCCTCGTCATTTCATTAAAAGAATTTCCCATTTGTCCGAGTTCATCGTCGGAAGTTACGTTAAGTTCTTTTATTGAAAGATTTCCGTTTGCAATTTCATTTGCAGAATCGCTGATTATAAGAATCGGTTTTGTAGCTTTATTTGCAATCACATAAGCAAGAGCGGCGATAACCAACATCATCACGACACCGAGAATTACAATTTGTATTGCCTGTTCATTAGCTTGTGACATGATATATTTGTAAGGTCTGACAGTTGCAATAATCCATCCCGTTTCAGAATTTTGCGAATAACTTACCAGAGAAACATCACCGTCAATTTCAACTTCATCAAGACCGGATTGTCCCGAAATTGCTTGTTTTACAAAATTATACTGAGTTTCATCAATTCTGTCTTCTTCTTTTGTAACAGGTCTTGCCGAATGAGAAAGAAGTTTTCCTTGACGATCTATAATTAAAACATTGGTAATGTCATCTGCTTGAGCTTTAACGAAATCTTCAAGAACATCGAGACTGTAATCACGCTGAACGAGTCCGATAACTTGACCGTTTTCAGATTTAACGGGAACTTCAATAACCGTTATGAATTTACCTGTAGCCTTGCTGACCAAAACATCAGAAATACTTTCCTTACCGCTCATTGCATCTTTGAAATATTGCCGAGTACTTATATTGACTAATCCGAGATGATCGCTGCGAATGAGTTGTTGAGCTTGACCGTCGGTAACAATTAAATTGTTGTCATCATTCATCAATGCGTTTGTAACTTCAACGGCATTAATCATTGCGGGATTACGAGTTTCAGGCGACGAAGATATATAATTTCTTGTCATCGGATTCACAGCCACAGATCTTATCACCGTGAAATTTTTTTCAAACAATGAAGTAATATTATTATTAACGATTTGATTTCTGAGTTGACTGTCTTGCTTTGCAGATATTTCAGCTTCAGAACGAACATTCCAAGTGTTGAGAACAATGGCAATCAACAAAGGAACTGCACCGATAACGACCAATAACGCGATAAGTTTTGTCTTAATACTTTTAAAGGAATTCATAACAAAATTTTCTCCTCTCCAAATATTGTTAAATTTTTCTGAATATAGTTTAACAATGAATTTGGAACAGGTCAATAAACAAAACTGCTCTATTTATTTAATTGTTGATTTTTTTCTTCGTCGGTAATTTCTCTTACGACACGAGCAGGAACTCCCATTGCAACGACATTATCGGGAATATCTTTTGTAACGACTGCACCGGCTGCGATAACGGAATTTTCACCGATTGTAACTCCCGGCAAGACGACTGCATTTGAACAAATCCAAACGTTATCTTTTATGATAATTTTTTTGCAATATTGATATGCTTTTTTACGAAGATTCGGAGCAATGGGATGATTCGCAGTTGTAAGAGTTACATTCGGAGCGAAGAGAACATTATTGCCGACGATAATTTCAACGTCATCAACAACAGTCAGATTGAAATTTGCATAAACATTATTGCCGAAGAAAAGATTTTTGCCTCCCCAATTTGCATGAAAAGGCGGCTCAATGTAACAATTCTCACCGCAAGCACCGAGCATTTCTTTCATAAATTTTTGACGAAGTTCGGATTGATCAGAAGTAGTTTTATTGAATTGTTCCATTGCTTTAAGTCCGCGACTTTGAATTTGCATAATTTCATCGTCAGTCGGATCATAAATTTCACCGGCATTTTTCAATTCAAAATTTGTCATAAAATTAAACCTTAAATCTGTGCGTACCGTCAGCGATATTTGCGACATAGAAACTCGGTTCATAGCCGATACGCTTTTTATAACCTTCAAGGACATCTTTTTTGAATTGTTCAATAGCGTCATCGCGAACAATGCTGATAGTGCAGCCACCGAATCCTGCGCCTGTCATTCTTGAACCGAGACAGCCTTCCTGTTTCCAAGCGAGTTCTGCAAGTGCGTCAAGTTCTTCACCAGTTACATCATAATCATCGCGCAACGAAATATGTGAATCGTTAAGAAGTTTGCCGAATTTTTCAAGATCATTTGCCTCAAGAGCTTTGACAGCTTCAAGAGTACGTTCATTTTCATAAACGGCATGTTTTGCTCTCATTCTTTCAAGCGGATCTTCAATCACATTTGAAATTTCATCAAATTCAGCCTTAGTGAGAGCGCAGAGAGCCTTCAAATCCGGTTTAACGGTCTGGAGTTGTTTGAGTGCATTCTCACATTGTTTGCGGCGTTGATTGTAAGCCGATGAACTCAAAGTATGTTTTTTATTTGTATTTGTAATTACAATGCTGTAACCTTCCATTGCAATTTTTGCATATTTATACTCAAGAGTATTGCAATCGAGCAAAATCGCACATGATTTTTTTCCCATGCCGACTGCAAACTGATCCATAATGCCGCAATTTACGCCGACAAATTCATTTTCAGCCTTCTGACTCATTTTAACCATTTCAACCATGTTGATATTCCAGTTAAAAGTATCATTGAGAATAACAGCAGTCAAAACTTCAATAGAGGCCGAAGAAGAAAGACCGGCACCGTTTGGAAGAGTACCGAAAAGGATAATATCGAAACCGTGAGGAGCTTTATAACCGGCTTTTTCCATTACATCGACGACACCGATCGGATAATTGGCCCAATCTTTTGCACGATCGTATTTGTTTCCGCTCATTGGAAATTCAATAATACCTTTGTCAGCCATATTCATTGAAAAGATACGAGTTTTATTGTCTTTACGATCTGCAACAAGTGCAAATGTTCCAAGCGTTATGGCGCATGGGAAAACATGCCCGGCGGAATAATCAATATGTTCCCCGATCAAATTGATGCGACCGCCTGACCAATAGGCTCTTGTTTCAGCCTTTCCGTAGCAATCCTCAAAATTTTCTTTCATTGCCGCCAAAATTTTCTTTTGATCTTTCATAATTTTTGCCTCCAATTCTTTTTTTTATTTTTTAACCTGTCCTTTTTTTTTAATGAATCAGAAATTTTTTCTCTGCTTTTTTAATTCCGAAAGATTTCATTTATTCATGTCAGCCCATTTTTCTTCAAGTTCTTTAACAATTCTTGCATGTTCTTCTTCAGTAAGAGTAACTTTTGCACGATAAAGGAAAGTTGCAACGATTAAAAACACTACAGGAGCACCGAACATAATCATTTTGAAATGTGTCAAGTTTTCAGGAGTAATTGTATCGGCAGTAGCACCGCTGACCATTCCGACCCAAACAGCAGTAAATCCGACGACTGCAGAAGTGAGTGCACCGGAAAGTTTGTCAATCAAAGGACGAACGCAAAGAACCAATGCTTCATCACGATGTCCCATTTTGAGTTGTCCATATTCAACGCAGTCAGTAATTGTAAGCAAAACGCACAAGAAAACTAAAGGTTGAGGAAGAGCAAAAAGTCCTGCACCAAGTAAAGTCATTGAAACACTCTTACCGGCTACCGAATAAATTCCTATTCCAACTAACATAATTGCAATAGACGCAAAAAATAATTTACGACGACTGAATTGTTTAGTTAAAACAGGGAACAATGCAACTGCAAGCAAACCGATGATGACGTTGATTATCCCAAGAAATGAAAATTGAGTTGAATCGCCCAACACATATATGAAATAATGAAGATTTAAATTGTTGATTGTATTGATACCCAATCCGTAAATGAGGTACATGAAAGCAACCCAAAGGAGCTGATCATTTTGTGCAAGGATTTTAAAAACATCACTGAATTTGGTTTCCTCTTTATTCTCGCGAAGTTCTGATTCTTGTTCTTTCGTTCCGATACCGAGAATGACTGCACCAAGAACCGAAAGAGCACCGCCGATACAAGCAAAGGCTAACCAACCCGTCGGATCGCCTGCGCCGCCATTCTCATTATTAGAGAAATGTAAAACGATAGGCATAACCATAACCGTTACGAGTTGAGCACCGAAAACTGAACCGATACGTGCATAAGTAGCAGTAATTTCACGTTCACGACTGTCGAAACTCAAAGCAGGAATCATAGACCAAATAGCAACGTCCTTAGCTGAATAAAAAACGTCCATGATAAGATAAACGACAGCAAAGGCAATAAGATAACCGGTAGGATTTGATGCCGCCATACCACCGAAATCAGTAAAAAGCAATGCAAGACAAACTGCACCGACGACACCGCCGACGAGAACCCAAGGCTTAAATTTTCCCCAGCGAGTTTTAGTCTTGTCAATGGTATTGCCGATGAAAGGATCAATCAGCAATTCACCGACACGAAGGACAAGAATGATCGTCGTAACAATACCTATCATGTAAGCATCGTTAGCCTTGCCTTCAACATCGGGAGAGTTGAAAAGGTTAGAGGTAACGAAAATCATAAAATAAGAGCCGAGCATCATATAAAAAATATCATGCCCGAATGTGCCGCAAGCGTAAGCAATACGTTGAATCATAATACTTCCGCCGCCGCTGTTGCCGTTTGACATAAAAAATCACTCCTCAAATATATTTTTTTAATTGTTTTTGCATAATCCCGTTGATCCTCTTTCAATCAAAACATTTTCAAAAGTAATATCTTGACTTGCCGATTGTCCCATTGATAAACCAGTCGCGGCAGTATAACCGAGCTGGAACATATTTTGAACCATAGTAGTCAATTTCGGTTCGATTATTCGCGAAAGAAATACATTGTCATAACCTATGATTGAAAAATCTTGCGGAACTTTTTTATGAGTAACCTTTTGATAAAATTCTAATACCACTCATATTGAGACTGATAACAATTATTCTGGAAACATTGCGTTCAAGAAGCTCATTGACACAATTCATTTCGTCTTTTGCGCTGCCTTGAGAACGATTAAAAATTAAAGAATGAAGTGTTGTTTTTTTCATGTGATTTTATCCTCATGTCTTGCAAACGTTTTCAAATTTTATTTCCTTTATAATACAACCAAAATTTTTAAAAGTCAATAAATTTTTTGTAAACGTTTACTTTTTTTTTATTAAAAATTTTTTAGCCTTCGTGTTAGAGTGTGTAATAAAAATTTTTTTATTTTTTTGTTGAAGTCAATTTTTAAATAATTTTTTCTTGTGCATTTTCTTGATGAATTTCGATACAATCTAGCTTTTTAAAATACCCCCCCCCCTACTTATTTTTGAAATTTCAATTGAAGTCATAATTTTTCTCAAATCATGAAAATTACTTCCTGTCGATTTTTTTTTTAATGAATTATAATCAAAAATAAATAATAACAAAATAATTGAAAGGTAGGAAAATATGAAAAAATATTTTGCGGCGAGTATGCTGATGATAGTTATACTTGTCTTGTGCTTGCTCGGTTACGGCGCATATCTCAATAAAAAAAGCGCAAACGAAATAACTCAATTAATGGAAAACAGAAAAATTCCACTCAGCGGAAGTAAAGCCGAAATAAGAAAAATTTATCCGATGATAGAAATGGAAACTTTGAATTTTTATTCGGACGAAATGACAGACGTAACGGCATTAATAAGCGGAAGAGTAATTCGCGAATATGTTACAAAAAATAAACATGTCAATCAAGGCGAAGTACTTTTTGAACTTGAAAACGAAGATATACCGTTGAAAATTCGCCAGGCAGACAGCGATATATTGCAAAGCGAAATTGAATTGTCACGAGCAAGAACTTCATATAATCGTTACAGTATGTTGAAAGATATGGACGCAATATCAATGGAAAAATTCGACGAGTCAAAAAGTATATACGAAACGGCAGAGGCGAGATTACAAAATTATTTGACGCAGAAAGAACAATTAATGCTGCAGGAATCTCATCAGCAGGTAACGGCACCGATAAGCGGAGAAGTTTTAATGATATACAGACAACTCGGGGCGTATGTAACGGCAGGAACCGAAATGGCATTGATAGGAAATTTTGACGAAATGAAATTTACGACACCGCTTAATGATGACGTGGCGCAAAAAATGAGAGTCGGCGAGAAAGTAGAATTGATTTTCGGAAGGAATGAAGATTTTCAAAAGGCATACGGTTCGGAATATGCAAGCGGCAACAAAGGAAAAGAACAAAAATTCACGGCGCAGGTATTGGAAATTACACCTGATTTAAGTGAATCGGCGGAAATCAGAAAAATTCTTTGGATGGTTGACAACAGAGCCGGACTTCTTGAGCCGCGACTTTATAACAATGTTAAATTTAAACCGACACTTGCTCATAACTGCTTGACAGTACCTCTTGATGCAATGGCAGATGCAACGAATACGAAATTATATAAAGTTCTTGAAGACGGAACGATACAAATCCAAAAAGTTGAAACGGGAGTAAACGACGGAGAGTATATTGAAATATTATCTGGCTTGCATGAAGGCGACGTTGTAATAATATCAGACACAAGCGGATTGACAAGCGGAATGAAAGCAGAAGTAACAATAGAAGGAGAATAAAGCGATGGCAGAAAATGAAAGCAAAATCTTCAGTCGCGAAGCATTGGACAAATTGCGTTCGCCTGAAAAGCTCGATGCATTATTGCCAATCACAACGCCGATAGGTTGGATGGGACTTGCGGCGATAAGTTTATTATTGCTGGCAGTAGTAATCTGGTCAATTTTTGGTTCATTCACGGTAAGAGCTGAAGGAATGGGAATGATAATGGATTCAGCCGGCGTTGTAAATATTTCACACATAACGAGCGGAAAAATAGTTGATATATATGTTACAACAGGCACTCAAGTAAAACGCGGCGATTTGATTGCACAAATAGCAAGTCCCGAACAAAGTGCCGATACTCGAATGGCGCAATACAGAGCCGAACTTGCAGAAAACAAACGCGACATAATGGGACGAGTTTATCAATATGACGCGAAAAAATATCAGCAAGACATAGACGAAGTTGTTTACAGCGAATATGACGGAATAGTTGACAGCGTAATGGTAAGAAAAGGCAGCATAATTAATTCGGGAGTGCCGATCTGCAGCGTGAGATTGAATAAAAAACGCGATGACTTCAGCGGAATTTTATATGTTCCTCTCGACAAAGGCAAAAGAATTGAACCCGGTATGACGATAAAATTGGCTCCTAACGGCGTAGACGTAAGCGAAACAGGAAGTTTAATCGGAGTTGTGAGAACCGTTTCACAATATCCCGTAACATTGCAGGAAATTGAACGACAGCTTGGCAACTCTCAAATGGCGCAGTATATTTTATCATCGGCAAATGGTGCGGCAATGGAAATTGTTTTTGACTTGGTTAAAGATAAAGAATCTAAAAGCGGTTATTTATGGACAACTTCACTCGGAGACAAAAAACAAATCAGCGCGGGAAGTTTCTGTACAGGCTCAATAATTATCGAAAAGAAACCGCCGATTGAAAAATTATTTTATAAAATAACGCATTGGATCGAAGAAATCAGGTGAACAAATGCTTGAAAAAATATTTAACCGAGACAAAAAACGTGTAAAAGTGCCGACAATTTTACAAATGGAGGCAGTCGAATGTGGAGCGGCATCTCTCGCAATGATTCTTGCCCATTATGATTTGTGGATACCGCTTGAAAAATTGCGTCAAGAATGCGGAGTCAATCGCGACGGATCGAAAGCCAGCAATGTAATGAAAGCGGCTAAGGCGAGAAATTGCGAAGTACACGGTTACAGATGGGAAGCCGACAACTTACGTGAAGAAGGAACTTTTCCGATGATAATTCATTGGGAGTTTAATCATTTCGTCGTACTCGAAGGAATAATAGGCGATATTGTATATTTAAATGATCCTGCAATGGGACGGCGTACGGTTGAATGGGAGAATTTTTTAACTTCATATACCGGAGTTGCAATAACAGTTCAGCCGTCAACGGGCTTTAAGCCGGAAGGACACAGATACAACATATTTAAAGCAGTAATTGATAAATTGTTGCAAGATAAATTCGCCATGATTTTTATGATAATTTTGTCGCTTTGTATGATTATTCCGGGACTTGCCTCGCCTGTTATGAGTCAAATTTTTTTGGACGAAATTTTAACGGGAAAACATCGCGATTGGATGTTCAAATTGTGTATTGCAATGACAATTTCATTTGTAATATCAGGCGCAATGACATGGCTGCGTGCAGTAGTGTTGACACGCTGGCAGAAAAAAATTACTCTCGCCGATTCTTCAAGTTTTTTTTGGCATCTTTTGAAATTGCCGATGTCATTTTTTCATCAGAGATATGCGGCGGAGGTTGCCTCAAGAATCTCATTTAATGAATCAATCGCAGGAGTTTTAAGCGGATCGGCGGCTACTGCTGCTTTGGATTTCTTGGTCGCGATCTTCTTTTTGTTTCTGCTCATTCAATATAATTTAACTTTGACAATAATAGGCGTTTTCTTCAGTTTTATCAATATCGCCGTATTTCTTGCCGTTCGTCGAAAAATGACTGATTTAAATATGAGAATACAACAGGACGCGGGTAAAGAATACGGCACGGCAATGAACGGTTTGATGATGATTGACAGCATTAAAGCAAACGGAACAGAAGGAGATTTTTTCACGAAATGGGCAGGTTATCGTGCAAAAGTTTTGGCGGCTCAACAAGAAACTGCTCTTTGGTCTCTGTCAGTCAATACAATTCCGGTTTTGCTCGGCGGAATTAACAGCGCGTTGATAATGACATTCGGCGGCTTTTCGATAATGGAAGGTGCAATGACTGCCGGTATGTTTGTTGCGTTTCAATCGCTGATGGGAAATTTTCAAGAACCGATTAACAATTTGCTCAGTCTCAATTCAACTCTTCAAACAACCGAAATGCAAATGCAGAGGCTTGATGACGTTCGACGCTACAATGTTGATTCGTTGAATTATCCGACTGACGACGACAAGAAAAAATTTAAAAAAGACAGACTTTCGGGAGAATTGGATTTGGTTGACATAACTTTCGGCTACAGTCCTCTTGAAAAACCTCTTCTTAAAAATTTCAATCTTCATCTTGAACCGGGTCGCTGGGTCGCAATAATCGGATCAAGCGGAAGCGGAAAATCTACATTGGCAAAAATAGTTACCGGATTATATGAGCAATGGGACGGAAAAGTTTTGTTTGACGGAACGGATCGCCGCGAAATTCCTCGTGCCGTTATTGTAAATTCACTTTCAAGCGTCGATCAGGATATTTTCCAAATCAGCGGAACGGTTAAAGAGAATATAACTTTGTTTGATGAATCGGTAAGACAAAGCGACATAATTCAAGCGGCAAAAGATGCGTGTATACATGAAGATATTTTGAAATTGGAAGGCGGATACGATGCTGAAGTATCGGAAGGCGGATTAAATTTCAGCGGCGGTCAGCGTCAGAGAATGGAGATTGCGCGAGCTCTTGCGGCGAATCCTTCAATTTTGGTTTTGGACGAGGCAACTTCGGCACTCGATCCCGTGACTGAACAGACGGTTTTGGAAAATATTCGTTATCGCGGCTGCTCCTGTTTAATCGTTGCACACAGATTGTCAACAATTCGTGACTGCGATGAAATAGTGGTACTCGATCACGGAGTTGTTGCCGAAAGAGGAACTCATCGCGAAATGATGCAGCATGACGGACCTTATCGCCGATTGATTGAAGATCGCGACAAAGAGGAGGAAACCGTTGAATGAAATTACTTTCGGGTCAAAGAATAAATTTAGAAGATGAAAATAAATTTGCATACGTCAAAAGCGGAAAAATCGAAGTGTATGCAATCACGCGAAATAAAAAAGATTTTCGACAAATTTTATTGATGAAACTTGAAGAGGGCGGAGCAGCATTTCATTCAATGGACGAATTTAAAAGAATTGATGTCATGCTCTACGCGGCTGAAGATTCGGAAATTGAGTTTTATGAAATAAAATCGCTGACTGCTCAACAAATGCATCCGTTAATGAAAAAATGGTTTTATGAATTGGTTCAAGTGCAATGGATAAAACTGTTGGCGGATCGCGGCGATGATATGCTCAAACGCTGGCAGGCAGGAACTTTTTACACAAAACCGCTTGAAAGCATTGAAGATTTGCAAAAAGCCTTCATAAATGACGAAAAAATTTTTGCAATGCTGCTCGGCGTAAGATTTCGCAGTGAAGACAAAAAATTGTCAATGCGAATGAAAGTCAGAGACAAGCAAAAGAAAAGATTAATTGAAGAATCAATTTCGACACTTTTGGACGAAGAAATAATTTATTCCGAAGGTGAAAAATCGGATTACAACAAATTGGAAGAAGCGATGTTCGTAGTTCATCAAGCGGCAAAAGCGTTGAAAATGCCGACTGAAAATATTTCAATTCAATTAAATCTTACAAAAAAATTGGACCAGCTCGGACTCATAAAACGATTAATGCAAAAAGGCAATATGCAAATGCGTTTTGTGAGTTTGGAAAAAGACTGGTACAAAAAAGATACAGGAGTAATGCTCGGTTATTACGGCGAAAAGAAGGAATTGGCTGCATTCATTCCGACAGCTCCCGATAAATATAAAGTCGTTACGAAAAAAAATCCTCAAGGAATTGAAATAACGGAAGATATTATAAAAAATATCGACAAAGATGCGTTTGCATGTTACGCTGGATTTCCTGCACGCAAACTAAAAGTAATGGATTTATGGAAATTTATGTTTGCACAATGCTGGAAAAATGATTATAGAACGATTGTCGTCGTAAGTTTTTTTGCAGGAATAGTTCCGCTGGTGATGCCGATAATCACGGAAACAATTTTCGAGGATATAATTCCGATATTGGATCGTGAAGGATTGGTAACAGTCACACAGGTTATGATGGTAACGAGTTTCACGACTGCGGCATTCGCGATAGTCCGAACGATAGCGACGATGAGAATCACGACAAAATTGGATATGTCGGTTGAAGCGGCATTGTGGGGACGACTTTTGACATTGCCGGAAAAATTTTTCAGACGTTATCAATCAGGTGAATTGGCAAGCAGAATGGAAGGAATGTCGGCCATAAAATCGGTAGTGAGCGGCGAATTTGTCACAACTGTTTTTAATACTTTCTTTTCATTCTGGAGTCTCTTCTTGATGTGTTATTACAGTTTGAAATTGACGGCGGCGGCTCTTGCAGTCTGGTTTGTTTGGTTCATCGTAATCGGATTTATCTATCGCCGCGTAATCAGTTTTCAAAGAAATTTAATTGCGGCATCAAATAAAGAATCCGGCTTACTCCTGCAAATATTCACGGGCTTGTCAAAATTCAGAGTGCACGGCTCGGAAGAACAGGCATATTATTTGTGGTCGAAAGTATTCGGCGAAACATGGAATTGGAATTTAAAATTGAGATGGCAGGCAAATTACAATTCCATCATCGGAAGTGTTCAACCGTTTATTTTGACGATGCTTTTGTACCATATAGCAGTTTACGGAATGGGAGAAGGTCCGAATCAAGGAATAGGTTACGCACAATTTATGGCATTCCAAGCGGCTTTCACAAGTTTTAACGGATCGCTCGGTGCTTTGATTCCTCTCGTCGCTCAATTTTTTACTATTCAACCTCACATTGACAATTTAAAACCGATTTTGGAAGAAGAACCTGAGACGACGGACGAAAAAACTGATGCTGAAATTTTAACGGGTGCAATGGAAATAAGTCATTTGACATTTTCATACGGCGAAGACAAACCGAATATTTTAAATGATATAAGTTTCAGCGTGGCGGCAGGTGAAAATTTGGCGATAGTCGGAAAAAGCGGCTGCGGAAAATCAACGCTGATTAGATTGCTTTTAGGTTTTGAAACTCCCAAGAGCGGCGCAATTTATTATGACGGTCAAGACTTGGCTGATTTAAATTTGCCGAGCGTTCGATCACAAATGGGTGTCGTATTGCAAAACGGTCAGTTGATGACGGGAGATATTTTTACAAATATAGTCGGAACAACTTCACTCACTCAAGATGACGCATGGAGAGCGGCAGAAGAGGCGAGCATTGCAGATGATATTCGACAAATGCCGATGGGAATGCAAACTTATATTTCGGAAGGAAGTTCAAATATTTCAGGCGGACAGCGTCAAAGAATTTTGATTGCACGAGCATTGGCGGCGAGACCTTCAATTTTAATTTTCGATGAGGCTACTTCGGCTTTGGACAATCGCGCTCAAGCAATCGTTACTGAAAGCATAAGCAAATTAAATGTAACGAGAATAGTAATCGCGCACAGACTTTCAACAATAATAGATTGCGACAGAATAATTGTAATGGATAAAGGAAAAATTGCCGAGAGCGGAACATTTGAAGAACTTGTTGCACTTGGCGGAATTTTTTCAAATCTTGTCAAACGTCAGCTTACTTAAATTTTGAATTGAGAGGTATCTTTATGATAAAAGACAAAGACATTGAATATTTCAATCAGCTTGCAAAACAGGCAGCAACGGACGACGACGCTTTCACGAAATTTTATGAGCATTATTTCCCTATCGTTTACAATTTGCTTTATTCACGAATCAAAAATTCAACGACAACTGATGATGTTACAAGTGATGTTTTCTTAAAAGTTTTGCAGAATCTCAAAGGTTTTGACGAATCAAAGGCAGCAAGTTCAACTTGGATTGCAACAATCATGCGAAGAGTTTTTGTTGATTATCTTCGCAATTTGAAAAGAAGAGAGTATGTTGAATGGGACGATTATTTTTCACCTCCCGCACCTGAAAATGAACAGCCCGAAATGAAAGTTTTGAAAGCCGAAAACAAAAGTGAATTGTTGAAAGCATTGGGAAAATTGAACAAGAGAGAACAAAGAATAATTGAATTAAAATATTATGCCGACATGAGCAACAAAGAAATTGCCGAAACTTTGAGCACGAGTGTCGGAAATGTCGGAATCATTTTATTCAGAGCTCTCGGCAAATTGAGAAAGGAACTCGAAAAAAATTACAAAGATTAAAAAAAATTTTAAAAAAAGTGTAATGAAATCGAAACTCAAACGTATATATAGGAAAGGAAAAAATTAAGAGGTGAAAAAAATGGCTGAAAGAAAAGAACTCGACATGGATAATCTTGACGAAGTTGCAGGCGGAGTAAGAAGAAAATCAGATACAGAGACAGAGAAGACGACGAAAAGCAAAAGTAAAAGCCGTCAAAAAATCAGCGGACAGAATAACAACAGCGGTTTGATTCAAAATAATGTCGTCGAAAAAAATGAAGGTGACGTTAAAATTATCGGACCGATCAAAATCGAATCCGGCGAAGGAACAACAAATCTTAACTTCTAAAAAAAAAATAAAAAAATTTTAAAAAAAAGTGTAATGAAATCGAAGTTCGAACGTATATATAGGTGAAAGAAAAAAAGAAAGGTGAAATAAAAAATGGCCGACAGAAAAGAACTCGACATGGATAATCTTGATGAAGTAGCCGGCGGTGTAAAAAAATCCGTAAAAGTCGATCAAAAGCAAAGCAAGACTAAAAGTAAAAGAACTAAGAGTTCAGGCTTGAGTGGACAAAACGACAACAGCGGAGTAATAATCAATCAAACCGGCGAAAACAATAAAGCCGTAGGAGTAAATTCAATCGGCGGCGATGGCAATATCAACATTTAAAAATTGGGAGTTGATTTGAAAATGTCCGAAAAAAAAGAACTCGACATGGATAATCTTGATGAAGTAGCCGGCGGTGCAAAAAAAAGTAAAAGTAAAAATAAAACCAAAAGCAATAAAGTAAATCAGAGCGTTAATATTGAAAATTCGATGGATCAAAATATCAGCGGACAAAATGATAATCAAGGCGTTCAAAGTAATGTCATCGGCAACAAAAACAAATCTCTCGGAATTGCAGGAAATGTGATCGGTGACGGTAATATCAGCATGTGACATTGTCATAAATATAAAAAATTAAATTAAAGGAGATGAAAAAATTGAGCGAAAGAAAAGAACTTGATGATGAGAGTTTGGATAATGTCGCAGGCGGTGTCAAAAATAAAACCGTGAGAAGTAACAGTTCCAAAACCAAAATTAAAAATACGAAAAAGCAAGACATAAGTGGACAGAATGACAATGAAGGTATTCAAGGCACAAATTTGGGCCATGCAAATAAAGTTGTCGGAGTCGGCGGAAATGTCAGCGGCGGAATCAAAATGTAATGAAAATTGATTTCTAACGTATATAAATGCGTTGAAATAAAAAAATTTAAATTAAAAGGAGATTTTTAAAATGGCAGACAAAAAAGAACTTAACAGCGAAAGCATGGATCAAGTTGCAGGCGGACTCGGCAACGTTAATGTCAAAAACAAAGTCAAAACCAATGTCAAGCAGGGCACTAAAGAACAACAAATCAGCGGTCAGAATGACAATCAGGGTATTCAAGGCACAAACACGGGCGACAAAAACCAAAATGC
>CAJOPN010000168.1 GCA_905236285.1 uncultured Selenomonadaceae bacterium
GCTTTTGACATATACATTCTTGTAGCATAACTAATTGCTTTTCTTAATGCATTTTTTTGACTCATTGTAGCATTTGGATCTTCTAAGCCTTGCTGTTGCAAAGTTTTAAGTTTTTCAATTTTAGGTTTTTCAACTTGTTGGACTTGTTGAGCCTGTTGCGGTTGATATTCGACCGATTTATGTTGTGGATCTCTACCAAGACTATAAAGAGCAAGCAAAGCTATAATTACTGTCCACACTAATTTTGATTTTTTGCTGAAATCAGACTTCCAAAGAAAATACAAACCTGCCGGAAAGAATAAAAATAACAGCAAAATTATTCCCCAAGTTTTTTGATACCATTTTTTTTGTTGTTCTTTCTCAAAATTTTCATTTTCCATAAAAACGTCTCCAATCACGGAAAAACAAAAAAATACATCTTTGCAAAATTGCACGACTATTATAAAAAAAAAAAACGGTTGTCAAGCCATTTTTTAAATTTATTTCAATGATTATTTTTAGGATCAATTACGTCACGAATTTTGTCGCCAAGAAGATTAAAGATTGCGACCGTTATAAAAATAGCGAAGCCGGGAGCCAAAATTGTCCATGGTGCAGTTTGTAACATTGAACGACCGTTATTCATCATTGCACCCCATTCGGCAGTCGGCGGCATTGCTCCCAATCCCAAAAATGATAATCCTGCAAGTTCCATTATTATTGTGCCAATATCAAGTACAGCGGTAACAAGTACGGGACCGGCAATATTTGGCAGGATATGATTCCATAACATTCCGATTGAATCTGTACCGGACATTTTTGCGGCTTCAATATACGGCATTGAGCGGATTGTTAACGCCAAACTTCTTGAAATTCTTGCATACTTAGGCCAGCCTATTATTGCCAATGCTGCAGCTGCATTGAAAAGTCCGCCGCCGAGCGCTCCGGCTGCTGCGATCGCAAAAACCATTTGAGGAAAAGCTAAAAATATATCGGAAATTCTCATCAAGAAAACATCAATTTGACCGCCTTTATAACCACAGATTGCACCGATGAAACTGCCGAATAACGAAATTATCAGCAAAAGCAGCAGCGAAACACAAAGAGTAGTTTGAGAACCCATTATCACTCGTGATAAAACATCTCTGCCGTATCTGTCAGTTCCAAATAAATTTTCACTATTCGGAGCGACTAATGCACCTTCCAAATCTTGAATGTATGGATCGTGCGGAGTAAGAAACGGAGCGAATACTGCAACAAAAATTAATAATACTGACAAAATCAAATAAGGAATGAGTGGACGGTAACGCTGATTCATTTTAAGCATCACCACCTTTTCCATATCTTACACGCGGATCGAGATAATGATAAAGTAAATCAGCCAAAAGATTCATCATTACATAAATAATTGCCATCCATACAACATAAGCCTGAATCAATGGATAATCTCTCATTAAAATTGCATCAACCGCCATTTTGCCAACGCCGTCCCACATAAAAATTGTTTCAACTATCGCAGTTCCTCCTAGAAGTGAGCCCATTGACAATGCAAGTAATGTTATAATCATAATCAAAGCTGAACGCAAAACAGATTTAATTAAAATTGTGTATTCTTTAACACCTCGCGACCTCGCACCAAGTACATAATTTTTTTCAAGTTCTTCAAGAACGACTGCGCGAATTTGCCGAGTATATTTTGCACCCATTGCGATTGTTAAAGTCAATGCCGGCATTATTACACTCTGCCAATCATCAGAGCTGCCCATTATAGGTAAAAGATTTAATTTTAATGCAAGAAAATAAATCAACAATAAGCCGACAAAAAAATTTGGAAGAGAATTGCCAATAAAACTGAAAGTACGAATTACATAATCAGTAATTTTGTTTTGTCTGACTGCGGCGATAATTCCAAGCGGAGTCGCAACAAAAATCGTCAAAATAATTGAGATTGACATCAATTCAACAGTAGCAGGCAATTTCTCTGCAAAAGTTTCAAAAACCAATTTGCCGGAAATAAACGAACGACCCATATTACCAGTCGCTACACCTTTAAGCCAGTTGCCGTATTGTATTAGAAAAGGTTGATCAAGACCAAGTTCGGCACGTTTTGCAGCTTTCACTTCTTCCGAAACAGAACCTGATTGCTCATAAATTATATCAACGGCATCTTCTGCTGAAAATTGCATCATTCCGAAAGTTAAAAATGTAATTCCAATCAAAATTGGCACTAATTGAATCAATCGACTTATGACATATTTTTTCATATTTTTCAATCTCCCAAAACTTACACAATTAATTATAGAAAAACACACAAAAAAAAATAAGCCCCTTTGGGGGATAATTCAAATTTTTTATTTTTGTAATTTCTTTCCAAAAATTTCAATTTTATAATCAAGCCGCTTTATCGTTTCATCTAAATATTCTTTCTTCGCTATCAATTTTTTTCGCTGATCCGTTAATATTTCCATTAGTCTTTCGTAATTTACGTTTTCTTTTTGTTTCAATTCAACAAATTCTATCAACGCCTCAATTTGTACTCCTGCCGCTCTCATACATTTTACAAATTCGACCCATTGACATGATTTTTCATCGTAATCTCTTATTCCATTTTTTTTGCGCGGGACTCTGGGTATCAATCCGATTCGCTCATAATATCTCAACGTGTCTGCCGACAAATTATATTTTTCGCTCACTTCTCCTATCGTCATTCAATCACCTTCAAAAAAATTTTTTTAATATTATCAGTTTGAGTCTGCTACAAGTCAAGTGTATTAAAAATTATTTCTTGACTTTGAGTCCACATCATATATAAAATAATTATGAATTGACAATTTGAAATGAGGTATTGCTTTTGATTGAACAAAAAATTTCGGAACTCTTAAAAAAATTTAAGGAAAATAAAATTTCTGAGGAAGAAATTATTTTTAATTTAAAAAATTCTGCCGTCGAAAATTTGGGATTCGCCGAAATAGATCATCAGCGTGAATTTCGTCAAGGTTTTCCTGAAGTGATTTATGCTGCCGGAAAGACCAAAGAACAAGTTTCAAAAATTATGCAGTCACTTTATGAAAAGAGTGAAGGTAATTTAATGGCAACTCGCGCAAGTCTTGAACAATTTAAATTTGTTTCAAAAAATTTACCTGCGGCTGAATATGATGAAATTGCAAGAATGATTTATGTTGATCGTGACAAAAAAATTATTCGCGACAAAAATCGAATTATTTTAATTTTAACTGCCGGGACGAGTGATATTCCTGTCGCCGAAGAGGCAAGATTGACTGCGTACCTTTGGGGAAATGAAGTTAAAACTTTTTATGATTGCGGCGTTGCAGGTATTCACAGATTATTTAAACACATTGACGACATTGAACGCGCAAATGTTATAATAGTCGTTGCAGGAATGGAAGGAGCACTTGCAAGCGTCGTCGGCGGATTGACTGATAAACCTGTTATAGCAGTTCCCACAAGTGTCGGTTACGGTGCATCTTTTCACGGAATCGCCGCTCTTCTTGCCATGCTCAATTCTTGTGCTGCAGGTGTCAGCGTCGTAAATATTGATAACGGTTTCGGTGCAGGCGTTCTTGCAAGTAAAATTAATAAAATGAGGTGATTTATTTTGAAAGCAATTTATCTTGATTGCGTCTCAGGTATCAGCGGCAACATGTTTCTCGGTGCTTGCCTTCAAGCAGGTGTTCCGGCTTATTATCTAGAACAGGAATTAAAAAAAATTTCTCTTCCAGATTTTTATGAAGTTCAAATTTCTGAAGTCAACAAAAACGGAATTTCGGCGGCTTATGTAAATGTCGAAGTCGAAAATCATCATCACGAGCACGAAGATCATCATCACGAGCATCATCATCACAGAAATATGTCGGACATAAGAAAAATTATTAATGATTCTAATCTTTCAGACAAGGTTAAAAATATTTCTCTTGAAATTTTTGAAAAATTGGCAACTGCTGAAGGAAAAGTTCATAATAAACCAGCTGATGAAGTCAATTTTCATGAAGTCGGCGCAGTTGATTCGATTATTGATATTGTCGGCTGTGCTGTTTGTCTGGATTATCTCGACGTTGAAAAAATTTTCGTCGGCAAAATTAATGTCGGCAGCGGTTTTGTTAATTGTGCTCACGGTTTAATGCCTGTTCCTGCTCCTGCTACTGCCGAACTTTTAAAAAATTTTTCAACTTATCACAACGATATTGAAAAGGAACTTACAACTCCCACCGGTGCCGCCATTATTTCTACTCTCGCCGAATTTTCAGATAATCATCCGAATGATTTCACGATTGAAAAAATTGCTTACGGCGCAGGTACTCACGATTTAAAAATTCCTAACGTCCTCAGAATTTATCTCGGCGATTACAAAGGTCAAAAAGATCGCCAGCTTTTTAAAATTGAGGCTAATATTGACGATATGAATCCGCAAATTTATTCTTATCTTTATGAAAAATTACTTTCAAACGGTGCACTTGATGTTTGGACCACTCCAATTTTTATGAAAAAAAATCGTCCCGCAAATATGTTGACGGTTCTTGTTGATGATTCGCATGAAAAAATTTGCACGAAAATTATTTTTGAGGAGACTACCACAATCGGGTTACGTGTGATTAATGTCGATCGTCGTATTGAGGCTGTAAGAAGAATCGCAAGAGTTCAAACAAATTTTGGAGAAGTTCGCTGCAAAGTTAGTGCTTATGACGGAAAAATTATTTCAATTACGCCTGAATATGAAGATTGCAAAAAACTTGCCGAAATCAACAAAGTACCTTTGAAAGCTGTCATTCAAGAGGCAATTTCAAAACAGCATGAACGTTTGGGATAATGTTATGAAAGAATTGCCTAAAAGTTATTTCAGTCGAATTACTCGCGCTGTCGTCGAATTTGATTTGATTGATGACGGCGATAAAATTTTAATCGGTATTTCCGGCGGCAAAGACAGTTTATTTCTTGCTTATGCTCTTTGCTCATTGCGTGAACGTTTCAAAAAAAATTTCTCGTTGACTGCCTTGACTGTTGATCCTAAATTTAATGATAATTTTAATGTCGAATCAATAAAAAATTTCTGTGCAGAATTAAAAATTGAACATTTCGTTGAAGAAGTTGACATTGCCGATGCAATCAAAAATTCAAATAAAAAACCTTGTTTCACATGTGCATTTTTCAGACGTGCCGCTATTAATCGTTATGCAAAATCTATCGGCGCAAATAAAGTTGCTTATGCTCATCATCTCGATGATGCCGTTGAAACTTTTTTGATGAGTATTCTTTCAAGCGGTCAACTTAATACTTTTTTGCCTAAAACTTTTCTATCTCGTTCCGAAATTACCGTTATTCGCCCTCTCGTCTATCTTCGTGAATTTGAAATTGCAAAATTCGTTCGTCAAAATAATTTCGATGTCGTTAAATCTCCTTGTCCTTTCGACGGTAAGACTAATCGTCAATTTATTAAAAATCTGATTCGCGACCTTGAAAATAATTTTCCGGATTTATTTTCTCATCTTGCCTCAAGCATAAGAAAAAGCGCACTCTTTGATCTTTGGGATGCGCCTAAATCTCGTAATGAGATGAAAAAGATTTATTATTCATTTCTTGGTCGCTGATTCAAGAGTTTTCATTTTACCATTTAGAAAAAATTTTTTTGAAAGGAGAAAAATTTGTAATTTCAACGTAACCGAAAAGACCTTGAGGACGATAAAACATTAAAAGAATCAAAGCGAGAGCATAAATTATCATTCTGAATTCGGGCCAAGCTGCAAGAGCCGCGCTGATGAAAGTAACGACAAAAGCACCGGCAATTGAACCTGTAATTGAGCCCATTCCGCCGAGTACTACCATTATCAAATAATTGAATGATGCCAAAAATGTAAACGAATTTGGACTGATTAAATAAAATTGATGTGCAAAAAGTCCTCCTGCAATTCCTGCAAATGCTGCTCCAATCGTGAACGCCATTACCTTATATTTTGTCGTATTCACTCCCATTGCCTCCGCCGCTATTTCATTTTCGCGGATCGCAATGCACGCTCTTCCATGACTTGAATTGACAAAATTTTTTATAAAGAAAAGAGTAAACAACATTACAAAAAAGACCCATGTAAAATCAGTCAAATGCTTTATTCCTTTGAAACCTGCCGCACCTCCGACGTATTCAATATTCATTATGACAATACGAATAATTTCACCGAGTCCCAAAGTTGCAATCGCCAAATAATCGCCGCGAAGTCTCAGCGTCGGCAATCCAATTAAAAATCCCAAAAGTCCGGCTGAGGCGGCACCGACCAGCAAAGCGGCAATCAATGGAAAGCCAAAATTTGTTGTGCAGACTACTCCGACATATGCTCCGACTGCCATAAATCCTGCGTGACCGAGTGAAAATTGTCCCGTGTAACCATTAATCAAATTCAAACTCACCGACATTATTACATTGATTCCGATCAAAATTAAATTCAACTGCCAAAACGATCCGATCATTCCTGCCGAAATCATTCCCTGCAAAATTCCGTAAATTGCCAGTCCAAATATCAACATTGTTAAATCTCGTTTTCTTACTGCGTTCATAATTTTACCTCACTCTTTTTTTTTAATTCATTTTTTAATCTTTGTGCACCTTTAAAAATTTTAAATTGAGCTGCCGATTCCTGCAATTCTTCTGCGAGTTCGGAAAGTTTTTTGCTTGCCGTAACCACTTCATCAATCGACGCTGATTGTTCTTCAGTCGCTGCACTTACAGATTCAGTTTCTGCCGATACGTCTTTGCTCGACTTGTCCAATTCATCTATCGCCGCGTCCAATTTGTCTATTCTCTGAGATGCCTTTTGTACTTCCGTTAAAATATTTTCAGCATGCATTGTCAAATCACTTACTGCGGCAGTTATATTTTCAAATGAATTTCCTGCCTCAGCCACAACTTTTTTTCCGCTTTCAACGTCTGCCGTTCCTTTCTGCATTTCCGTGACTGCCTTTTCTGTATCTTCTTGAGTTTTTTCAATTAAATTTGCAATTTGTTGAGCGGAATTGTTGCAAATTTCAGCGAGTTTTTTTACTTCACCTGCCACGACCGTAAAACCTTTTCCTGCCTCACCTGCTCGTGCCGCCTCAATCGCCGCATTCAACGCCAATAAATTTGTTTGCTCCGCTATATTCGCTATTGTTGAACTTATTTCTCCGATTTCTGCACTTCGATCGGCAAGTTTTTTTATTACTTCCGCTGATGCCGCCGTCGAATTTGCGATTGCTGATATTTGTTCTACTGCTCCTTCAATCGCATTTTTTCCTGCCGCCGCTATTTCCTCAACCGATTTTGCTGACTCCACCGATGCCGATGCTTTTTCCTCAAATCCTTTTAAAACTCTCGTAAATGCTCGGATATTGTGAGCACTCGTTGCAACTGCCTTTTCCTGCCTGCTTGCATTTTCCGAAACATTTCCTATTGATTCCGCCACTTGTTGAGTTGCCAGCGCAGATTGTGAGGCATTTTCATTAAGTTGTGCCGCGAATGTCGACGCATCTTTTGCATTTTGTTGAATCCTTTCAATTAATTTTCTTAATGTTTCTATCGTTTCTGCATATACTTCAGTCAATTTTCCAAATTCGTCTTTTGTCTCCGCTTTCGCCTCTACAGTCAAATTTCCTGCCGCCAATTCCTTCGATACATTCATTAAATATTTTATTGATTTCATTATTGATGTTGAAAGTCCCAACGCCATGAGAATTGAAAACATCACGACCAAAATTATACTTACAATTAAAATTATTCGTGCCTGATTGTATTTTTCCGATGCGTCCGATGTTTCCATATTTATTAAATCTTTTTGATTATCCAATATTTGATTTAATTTTACTTCTATTTTTTCATAATCGGCGGCTGATTCTTCCAAAAGTTTTGTCGCCTCCGATGTTTTTCCTTCCTTCGCCAATTCTATAATTTGTTTTGAGTTATTTTTGTATCTCTGACATATTTGAATCATTTCATTGAAATCTTTTTCAACTCCCGTAGCTATTCTCAATGTTCCGTCGTTTATGCTTGACAAACTGTAAGCGTTATATATTCCGCTGCCGACAAATGTAATTGTCAATACTGCGAATATCAAAAATAATTTTTGTCTTATGGAAAAATTTCTCAACAGCTTTCACCTCATTTAATTTATTATAATTCATCTCAAAAACAAATTCAATTAAAAAAATCTCGTTCCGAAATAAATCGAAACAAGATTTTTCTATTTTTATTGCAGATTGCAAATTACTTCTTATATTTTTCGTTGTAAACTTTGATTGTTTCATCGGCGTGACCGTCAGCACCGAGAACATTTTTAATTTTGTGAGCAACGATTTCTTTGACTGCTTGACGAGCCGGTTTAAGATATTGACGCGGATCGAAATGTTCAGGATGATCATGGAAATATTTGCGAATCGTGCCGGTGAGTGCAAGACGAATATCTGAATCGATATTGATTTTGCAGACTGCCAATTTTGCTGCTTTACGAAGTTGCTCTTCAGGAATTCCAACTGCATCAGGCATCTTTCCGCCGTAATCGTTGACCATTTTAACAAATTCCTGCGGGACTGAAGATGAACCGTGAAGAACGATCGGGAATCCCGGCAAACGTTTAATGCATTCTTCAAGAACATCAAAGCGAAGTGGCGGAGGAACGAGTACGCCGGTTTTGGGATCGCGTGTGCATTGAGCCGGAGTAAATTTATATGCGCCGTGTGAAGTTCCGATTGCTATTGCCAATGAATCGCAGCCTGTCTTTTTAACGAAATCTTCAACCTCTTCGGGACGAGTGTAAGCCTCTTTGCCGTGCTCAACTTGAACTTCGTCTTCAATTCCTGCCAATGTTCCGAGTTCAGCCTCAACCGTTACATCATATTTGTGAGCATACTCGACAACTTTTTTTGTCAACTCGACATTTTCTTCATAAGGTTTTGAGGATGCGTCAATCATAACGGAGGTAAAACCGTCATCGATACAGTTCTTACAAAGTTCAAAACTGTCACCGTGATCAAGATGAAGAGCGATCGGAAGCTCAGGAAAGTTTTCAACGGCAGCTTTAACCATGTGAATTAAATATTTAGAGTTTGCATAAGCACGAGCACCTTTTGAAACTTGAAGGATAACAGGGGCTTTGAGTTCGCCTGCAGCTTCGGTAATTCCTTGAACGATTTCCATATTGTTGACATTGAAAGCACCGATTGCATAACCGCCATCATAAGCCTTGTCGAACATTGCCTTAGTATTCATTAACGGCATAAAACATACCTCCCAAAATAAATAACAATTTTTCCGCTGCAAAATTTCTTTATTGCAAAATTTCGCCACGTCATTATAAACAGTATAGCAAAGCTGTTAAAAAAATGCAATAGTTGTTTAAAATTTTCTAAATATTTTTTAAAAAATTATTTTCAAAGCAAATTTTCATCAAAAAAAATCTCTCAATTAATTTTTCGAGAGATTATTTTTTTCGTTTATGTCACTTAAAGAAACTTTTCAGCTTGTCTATGAAATTTTTTTTTTCAGGGTGTACTTTGTTATCGTCAACACCGCTTTCAAATTCCTGCAAA
>CAJOPN010000169.1 GCA_905236285.1 uncultured Selenomonadaceae bacterium
TTTTTCAATGTCGTCAATCGTCAACGCCTTACGCATTGAATAGCCGCGCGATCTTTGTATCAAAACAATTTTCGTTCGAGGTGACAAAATATTTTTTATTCCGTCAATGTCAACTTTTCCTTCAATCAGCGGTAATTCTTTGTATTTGATACCAAATTCTTTTAGTGATCCTTTTGATTCGTGCGCGTATCCTATGACTGTCTGCATTGTGTCGTAAGGTTCACCTGTCAACGAAATTAATTCATCATTCGGTCGCAAAATTCCGAATAAAACTGTTGCAAGTGCATGAGTTCCGCTTACAAATTGCGTTCTGACCAATGCTCTTTCTGCCTTGAAAATTTTTTTATAAAGTTCGTCCAATTTTTCGCGGCTGATGTCTCCATAAGCGTAGCCTGTCGTTGATTTAAAGTGTGCGTCCGATACTTTTAATTCGCGCATTGCATTTAAAATTTTTTCTGTATTGTGTTCCGAAATTTCATCGACTTTTTCAAAATTTTTTTGGATTTTTTTGAGTACCTCAATTTTTAATTCTAAAATTTTTTTATTCATATTTTCAACCGCCTTTTGTTTAATGAAAAAATTTTTTTAATTTGCAATGAAGTCAACTTCAAGTGTTATAATTTTTTTAATGTGTATTAAATTTTTGGAGGTATTTTTTTATGAATTACAGAACGCTCGGCAAAACAAATTTGAAAGTCAGCGAAATCGGAATGGGATGCGAAGGTTTCAGCGAAGAAAATTTTTCAATGTGCAAAAAACTTTTCGACATTGCCGAAGAAAACGGAATAAATTATTTTGATCTTTACGCTTCAAATCCGAAAGTTCGTGCGGCAGTCGGTGAGGCAATGAAAGGTCGCCGCGAAAAATTTATTGCTCAGTCTCATATCGGTTCAATTTGGCAAAACGCTCAATATAAACGCACGAGAAAAATTTCTGAAGTCAAAGCCGGTTTTGAAGAATCTTTGAAACTTTTGCAGACAGATTATATTGACATCGGAATGATTCATTACTGCGATGATTTGAAAGATTGGAATCAAATTGTCAACGGCGGAACTCTCGAATATGCGCGGCAACTTAAATCTGAAGGAAAAATTAAATTTATCGGAATGAGCAGTCATAATCCGCTTGTTGCACTTGAGGCAGTTGAAAGCGGTTCGATTGAAGTTTTGATGTTCAGCGTAAATCCTTGCTACGATCTTCAGCCTGCCAATGAAGATGTCGAACAACTTTGGAATCGCGAAAATTATTCCGGCAATCTCACAAATATGAATCCCGATCGTCAACGTCTTTATGAAACTTGTCAGCGTCTCGGAGTCGGAATAACCGTTATGAAATGTTTCGGAGGCGGCGATCTTCTTGACGCAAAATTATCACCGGCAGGAGCGGCTTTGACTGTCAATCAATGTATTCATTACGCTTTAAGTCGTCCGGCTGTCGCTGTCGTTCTTGCAGGTGCTCATTCTGTCGAACAATTTAAAACGTCGATAGCTTACGAAAATGCTGCCGACGATGAAAAAGATTATGCTCTTGCTTTTAAATCATTTCCACGAATTAATTGGAGCGGTCATTGCATGTATTGCAGTCATTGCGAGCCGTGCGTCAAAAAAATTGATATTGCAAACGTCACGAAATTTTTAAATCTGACGATTGCTCAAAAATCTGTGCCCGAAACCGTTCGTGAACATTACGCGGCTTTGGAACATCACGCCGGCGAATGTATTCAATGTGGTGCTTGTGAAACTCGCTGCCCGTTTAATGTCAAAATTCGTGAAAATATGAAAAAAGCTCAAGAAGTTTTCGGTTATTAAATCAATTTTAATTTTTTAAATGCTTTATAAATTCCGTCGTCCATAACGTTATCTGTCACGAAAGTTGCGGCGGCTTTTGCGTCATCACTACCGTCACCGACACAAACACTTACTGCACAAAATTTAAACATATCAATGTCCCATTTTGAATCGCCGAATGAAATCGTTTCGGATTTATCGACGTTAAGATATTTCAATAAAATTTCAATTCCGCGCGACTTCGACAAATCTTTTACGCCAAAATCTCCGAACAACGCAGTATCGCCTTTACCTCCCCATGTTCCGACTTTTAAATCTTGAAAAATTTCTTTCGCTTCAAGATAATCATCATAAGAATTTAAAATGAAACTGATTTTGTTTAAATCATCGCGATATAAATTTTTGGAATTGAAAATCATATCTGGAAAAATTTTTCTGACTGTCATTGAATTTGCGTCGTCTTTACCTTTGTAAGCGGCGTATTTTTTTATGACGGGATCAGCGACCTTTTCAAAATTTTCACTCGCAAAAAGTCCGTTATTGCTCTCAAGATAAAATTCAAGTCCGCGATTTTTCAGCCAGTCAACAATTTTTTTGCATTGCTCAAGCGTAATTAATTTATGCTCAACAACTTTTTCATTATCTTCAACGTAAGCACCGTTTCCTCCGATCATTCCGTCAAGTCCGATTGCCCAAATTTCGGGATAAACTTCAGCGCGGCTTCTTCCGGTGCAAATATAAACTTTATGATTATTTTTTCTTGCAAGTCGAATTGCCTCAACTGCGGATTTTGGAAGATTATTTTCATAATCAACGAGAGTTCCGTCAACATCAATAAAAATAATTTTGCTCATGTCATCACCTCAAAAAAATTTTTTTAATTTCTTACCATGTGAAAATTCCTGCGATTCCTGCACTCAACAATGAAACAATTATTCCTGACAAAATCATATATTTTACATTTTTACTGAGAATTTGATTTTTATTTTCGTCAACAATACCATTAAAACATCCCAAAAGTATTCCGACTGTTCCCAAATTTGCAAAACTCGTTACAAAAACAGTCAGCACACATTGCATATGAATTGAAAATGTTGAAACGAGCGGTTGAGCTTGAAGCATTACAACAAATTCATTCGTGATTAATTTTGTCCCCATGAATTGCGCGAGTCGAAACGCTTCATTTGTATCAAGTCCCATAAGCCACGCGAACGGAAACATTATCACGCCGAGAATTGATTCAAGACTGATTGACGGATTTATCATCGCTAAAAATTTATTAATCAATTTTGCGAGTGAAACAAATGCAATTACTATACACGTCACGATAAAGACCAATCTTCCCGCACCAAGAATTGATTTGCTTAAAAATGCAAAAAACGGAATTTTTTTATCTCCGCCTTCGAGTGAAATAATTTTATCATCTTCAGGCAAAATTTCATTCGGCTGCAAAATGTGAGCGACGAGCAAAGCATTTATTACATTTAACGGAATTGCAGTCAAAACAAATTCTGCAGGCATCATCTGAATATATGCTCCGACCAATGCTGCCGATACACAACTCATTGACATCATTGCTATTGTCACACATCTTTCAGGCGACATTTGTTTTAATTGAAAACTTGAAACTGCTACTGCGTCTGTATTTCCTAAAAACATCATTTCGATTGCGTAGAATGATTCAAATTTTGGTGCACGTGTCAAGAAACTTAAAATCTTTCCGATGAATTTAATTATCAACGGCAAAATTCCCGTATAAGTGAGAATATCAAAAAGCGGAACGATCATTAACAGCGGAAGAAGTGCGGCAGTTATAAAATTCATTTGTGGAGTATTGACCCAATTCGGCAATGCAAATGCTATTCCTTCAAATGCTACGTTGATTATATCCGTGAATCCCGCAGCCGCTGCCGTTATTATTTCGCGTCCGATTGAAAATGATGTCAAAAACCAGCCGATGAAAATATTCAGCACAAATAAAATTGCTACCGTTCTTTTGTTAATTGCCGAACGATTTTTTGAAAATAAAATTGCAGTCAACAAAAATACCAATATTCCGATGAAATTTATCAAAACGTACAAATGAAAAACCTCCGATTAAAATTTTTCGACTTTGTTTGATTCAACTCTTGCATAGATCAATTTTCTCTGTGCAGGTTCATAATTGTTTATTTCGATTGAATTTCGATAAATTTTTTCTGCCTCGTCCAAAATTTTTTCGTTTGAAGTGTAAAGCGTCGCCAAATTTTCGCCGATTTTTACCGATTCGCCATATTTTTTATGAATGATTAATCCTGCCGAAAAATCAATTTCGCTTTCTTTTGTTTCGCGTCCCGCTCCGAGAATTACCGATGTTATTCCGATTGATTCGGCATTAATTTTTGTGATGAATCCTTCAGACTTCGATAAAATTTTTCTTTGATACGGAGCTTTTTTAAATTTATCGTAATCACGCAAAACGGAATCATCTCCGCCTTGAGCTTTAACCATTTTACAAAAAA
>CAJOPN010000170.1 GCA_905236285.1 uncultured Selenomonadaceae bacterium
TAATGAGGCCGCCGATGAGATGGAAATTTTTGCAAAGCAGGAAGGTCATCACGGCGTTGTAATTGATGAGATTTTCAAAAAATATAAACCTGCAAAAATTGATACAAAAGGTAAAAAAATTTATATTTGTCCGATTTGCGGTTATGAATATGTCGGAGATGTTGATTCCGAACCTGACGATTGGACTTGTCCTCTCTGCGGTCAACCTAAATCTGCTTTCAAATTGAAATAAAATCAATGAGGTGGATTGTTTATGCCAATGATAAAAGATTATTTGAAAAATAGTTTCAAGCATGGAATCGATGCGGGAATTTTGCAATATGGCGTTGCAATGGAAATGACTTCACCTGATGTTGCGGAGGTTTTGGCTACTTCAAATTATGATTGGCTTTTTGTTGACGGTGAACACGGACCGCATACAGTTCAAACCATTTTGGAAGTTTGTCGAGCAATTGCGCCTTACGATATGACTCCCGTTGTTCGAGTTCCTGAGGCCGGAACCGGAATTTTTAAACAACTTCTTGATAGTGGTATTCAAAACATAATCATTCCAAAAGTTGAAACCGGTGAAGAAGTCGAAAAAATTATGTATTGGGCGAGTTATGCACCGAGAGGAAATCGCGGATTTGGAGCAACGGCTGTTCGTGCAGGTCGTTTCGGTCGTCATGCTGATTATTTGGAACGCGAAAAACAAGAAATTTGTATTTTGCCGCAAATTGAGAGTAAAATCGGCTTGGAAAATTTGGAATCAATTGCAAGAGTTAAAGGGATCGGCGGAATTTTCTTGGGTCCGATTGATTTGGCAGTCGATATGGGGCATGGAATTGATATTTTCAATAAAGAAGTTGCCGATGCGATGGATTATATGATTAGACGAATTAAAGAATTAAAGATCCCTGTCGGAACAATAGCCGTAACCCCCGAACAAGCAAAACATTTTGCAGATTTGGGTGTAAGTTTTTTGGCACTCGGCGCGGATACTGCCTTTTTGGTACAAGCTGCGGATAATACGCTCGAAACTTTCAAAAAAGCTATCGAAAGTTAAAAATTTTTGGGGGAAGTTGTGATGAAAAAAAATTGTCCGCAAGTTGAAGTTCGCAAACTTTTCGAACTTTATCACGACTGAAACATTGAAAGGAAAAATTTTTTGCAATTTATGACGCAATGTTTATTCCCAGCGTTACAACTGACGGATAGAAAAATGCTTTGATTGAAAAACTTAAAAAGCACGCAAAAGAAATTATGGGTTGCTTGAAGTCGTTATGATATTTTTTAGGAGCGTTAAAAGTGAAAAAGTTTATTGCAATTAACGGAAGCCCGCGCAAAAATTGGAACACGGCACAACTTTTGCAAAAAGCAATTCAAGGCGCGGAAAGTGTCGGCGCAGAAACTGAAATTGTAAATCTTTATTCGCTGAATTTTAAAGGTTGTACAAGTTGTTTCGCCTGCAAAATTAAAAATCGCGAACACGGAATTTGCGCGATGAAAGATGATTTGTCGCCGATTTTGGAAAAAGTTAAAAGTGCCGACGCAATTGTTCTTGGTGTACCGATTTATTTCATGAATTTTTCTGCCGGAATGGTTGCATTTACTGAAAGACTTTTTTTCTCGAATTACATTTATAGTGCAAAAATTCCTACAGTCTTCCCAAAAAAACTTCCAAGCGCATATTTTTTAACAATGAATATGACTGAAGAAAATTTTAAGCAATTCAAAATGGACGAAAAACTTGAAATGTATAAAATGTTTACAAAAAATATTTTGCAAGTTGAGCCTGAAATTTTGTGTGCTTACAATACAGTTCAATTCAAAGATTATTCACGCTACGAGTCTTCGATTTTCAACGCGGAAGAAAAAATTGCTTACAAAGAAAAAGTTTTTGATGGACTTTGCCGTCAGGCTTATGAAATTGGGAAAAATTTAGTTTCTGAATAAAAAATTTTTTTGAGCGGAGATAAAAATTATGAATCGACGTGAATTTATTAAAACAGTTGGAGTCGGGGCTGTCGGATTAATGTCAGGCAGTTTAAATCTTGAAGTCGAAGGAAGTGGCAGAATGAAAATCAAAGCTGTGAAACTTTATTAAAATGGTTTTATGACTCAGCCGTTTGCAATGGGATTGGAAGATGGCGAAGATAAATTTGATTTATCAATAAAATATCGTTCAACAATTCAAAATTTTTTAGTTGATACAGGTGACGAAGTAATTTTGATTGACACAGGATTGCCGATTGAAACTCCCGAAATGATTCCTGATGAAAAAACTCAAATTTATATCGGCTCAAGAATTACGGATTATGTATCTGCTTTAAAAAATTTAGGATATAAACCTGAGCAGGTAACAAAAATTCTCGTAACTCATAAGCATCCCGATCACACAGGTGAACTTAGGAGTTTCCCGAATGCAAAAATTTATATTTCACGTGTTGAAGCCGATGCAATGGAATTGAAAGGCGATAATGTAATACGTGTGGATTTTACCGACGGAGCATATAAAAATTTTGATAAATGTCAAAAAATTGTCGATGGAATTTATTATATTTTTGCACCGGGACATACAACAGGAACAAGCATAATAATTGTTGAGAATGACGGATTAAATTATCTCATTCATGGCGATGTAACTTATACTGATGAAGCACTTTACATGAATAAACTTTCGATTGCAACGGAAGACAAAACTGCGGCTCGCGACACATTGAACAAAGTTCGTGAATTCATTCGCAACAATAAGACAATTTATCTTTCAACTCATACTCCTTTGGGTTATGAAAATCTTGAAGATAAAAAAATCGTCAATCTTGATAAAATGCCTGAACCAATTCCGCCTGAAGAAGTGATTGTAAAAACTGCAACAGGAAA
>CAJOPN010000171.1 GCA_905236285.1 uncultured Selenomonadaceae bacterium
AGGGCGACGAGCCGCCCGAAATTTGTCCGCTTTGCAAGCATCCTTCGACCGATTTTGTAAAAGTTGAACCAAATGAAAATTTGAGAAATAAATATGAAGGCACGAAAACTGAAAAAAATCTTTGGGAGGCATTCGCGGGAGAATCACAGGCAAGAAACAAATACACCTATTATGCGTCAGTCGCCAAGAAAAATGGTTATGAACAAATTGCCGCATTATTTTTGAAAACGGCAGAGAATGAAAAGGAACATGCAAAACTTTGGTTCAAAGAACTCGGCGAACTCGGTCAGACTCCCGAAAATCTTTTGCATGCCGCTGACGGTGAAAATTTTGAATGGACAGATATGTATGCAAGAATGGCGAGAGAAGCGGACGAGGAAGGATTCCATGAACTCGCCGAACAATTCAGAGGAGTTGCGGCAATCGAAAAACACCATGAGGAACGTTACAGAAAACTTTTAAAGAATGTCGAAATGCGAGAAGTATTTAAAAAATCCGGCGTGAGTGTTTGGGAATGCAGAAATTGCGGTCATATCGTCGTCGGAACAAAAGCTCCCGATACTTGTCCCGTTTGTTTTCATGCTCAATCTTATTTTGAAATCAATGCAGAAAATTACTGAGGAGGAAAAAAAATTTTGTTGACAGCTTTAATGGTTTTTGATGCAATAGTCGCGATCGTTTTGATAATTTCGATTTTGGGACAAGAACCTAAATCGGCAGGAATGGGAGGAATGGACGGCGGAGGCGATACGGTTTTCAGCGGAAAGGCTCGCGGTATGGATGCTCTTCTTGCTCGAGTTACAATTATTTTCGGGACACTTTTCGCCGTTATAACTCTCGTAATCGCAAAGATGACTTCTTAAACCGAAGGAGATTTTTTAAATGATAATATCCGGTGCGGAATCGTTTTTACTTCAAGGCGGCAATCAAGGAATTTTATTGATTCACGGCTTTACCGGCAATCCTTCGGAATTAATTTTGCTTGGAAAATATTTGCAGTCAAAAAATTTCACGGTATTGGGAATAAGACTCGCAGGACACGGAACAAACGAAAAAGATTTGACGAGAATAACAAGAGACGATTGGATAAATTCAGTTATTGACGGTTATTCAATTTTGCGCGGCTGTTGTCAAAAAATTTCTGTCGTCGGTCATTCAATGGGAGCACTTCTGTCATTAAGATTGTCATTGTTGAGACCGATTGAAAAAATTGTGACGCTTGCCGCACCGATTTTTATTGATGAATCGTTGAATTTAAAATTACTTCCGCCGCGTGAACAATCACGAGGAAAATTTACAAGGAAACGACCGCGAGATTTAAAAAATGTTCCCAATGCCGTTAATTGCACTTATAGATTAATACCGCTGATTGCAGTTCATGAATTGATGGACTTGATTGAAGAGACTAAAAAATTTTTGCCGATGATAAAAATGCCGATTTTGATTCTTCATGGTACGGACGATCACACGGCTAAAGTTGACAGCGCGAAATTTATTTTTGAAAATGTTTCATCTGCACAGAAAGAAATTAAATTAATAGAAAATATGGGACATCTTTTGCCGTTGAAAGAAGGTCGCGAAAAAATTTTTGAAATGACGGCAGATTTTTTAACAGGAGGCTGATATGGCGAAAAAAAATTTAAGAAAAAAACAAGACAAATTCATAATCGGAAAATTGTCCGTCAATGCTCGCGGTTTCGGATTCGTCACGCCTGAAAATGCAAATTCCGATGATGAAGATATTTTTATTGCACCGACAAAAATGTCAAGTGCCTTGAACGGCGATAAAGTTAAAGTAAAAATAATTATGCCGCGAAATTTTTTTGATGAAAATGACAAACGTGAAGGAAGAATAATTAAAGTAATTGAAAGAGTCAATCAAAATATGGTCGGCACTTTTCATTCAGAACAAGGTTTTAAATATTTTGAGGCTGATGATTCAAGAATATCTCAATTTATTTTAATTAAAAACGCAAAGCAATTCAAAAACCTCAAAAACGGAATGAAAGTTATAGTTGAAATTGTTGAATATTCAACTCCGATAGTCGGAATCATCACGGAAATTTTAGGCAGTCCGCAAGATATTGGAATTGATGTTTTGTCGGTAATTCGCCGCTTTGGAATTGATGAAAATTTTTCGCCTGAAATTTTGGAAATTGCAAAAAAAATTCCTCAAGAAGTATCGGAATCCGAAAAAAATTTACGAGTTGATCGGCGAAATTTAAAAATCGTTACGATTGACGGAGAAGATGCAAAAGACTTGGACGATGGAGTTTATGCCGAAAAAAATTCTGACGGAACATATTTTTTGGGAGTTTACATTGCAGATGTGAGTTATTACGTCACAGAAAATTCTTTGCTTGACATTGAAGCATTTGAGCGCGGCACAAGTATTTATCCCGTCGACAGAGTTGTTCCGATGCTGCCTAAAGAATTGTCAAACGGAATTTGTTCACTCAATGCCGATGTTGATCGTTTGGCTATGGCTTGCGAAATGATTTTGGATTCCGGCGGCAATGTTAAAAATTATAAAATTTTTCCGACGGTAATTCACGTTCACAAGAGGTTGACTTATACGGCAGTAAATAAATTTTTCAGAGGTGAGAGCGACGAATTAAAAAATATTTCAGAAATGCTTTTAAATTTGAAAACAATTTGCGAATTGAGAAAAAATATTCGTCGTCAACGAGGAGCCATTGATTTTGATCTTGATGAAATAAAAATTATTCTTGACGAAAAAGGACATCCGATTGATATAATAAAGCGTGAAAGAAATTTAGCTGAATCCGTCATTGAAGAATGTATGCTCGTCGCCAATGAAACGGTTGCAAAACATATGTTTGATTTAAAAAGACCGTTTATATATCGCGTGCATGAATCGCCGAGCGTTGAAAAAATTGACGGTTTTAATAATTTGCTTGCGACTTTCGGACTTCACATCAATAAAAAAATTGACGGCAACATAAAGCCTATGGATATTCAAAAAATTTTAAACAAAGTGAAAGGCACTCGCGCCGAAAAAATTATTTCAACCGTTGCACTTCGCTCAATGCAGCAGGCTCATTATACTGCAGATCAATCAATTCATTTCGGATTGGCGGCGGAATATTATACGCATTTCACTTCACCTATTCGACGTTATCCCGATTTAATTGTTCATCGACTTCTAAGAGAATCTTTTGAAAGAAAAAAATTCGACGAGAAATTAAAATTTAAATTGGAACACATCGCAAAACAATCATCGGACAGAGAACGCCGCGCAGTTGAAATTGAACGTGAAACGACAGATTTAAAAGCAGTCGAATACATGCAAAAATTTATCGGAAAATATTTTAACGGAATAATAATAAGCGTTACCAAATTCGGATTTTTTGTTGAACTTGAAAACGGCGTTGATGGCTTAGTGAGAATAAGCGATTTGAAAGACGATTATTTTGATTACGTCGAAAAAATATTTGCGATAATCGGCAAGCATACAGGCAAAACATTTAAAATAGGCGACGCTGTAAGAGTTAAATTAATTGAAGCGAATGTTTCATTGAGGCAAATAACTTTTAAACTTGAACAAAAAATAATTTCTGATGATGAATTGATTGCTGAATAAAAAATTTTGGAGATGATTAAATTGCAAAAATTTGAATCAGTTGATGAATACTTAGCACATTGTTACAATGCACCGAAAAATTTACCGAATTTACCTCTTGCCGATGAAGATTTTATTTCAAATTGGAAAGAAAGAAACGGATCGGAAGTTTTAAATTTTTTCAATCAAAATTTACATCTTCCTGTAGATAAATTTGAATGGAATAATATTTCGGATTTGAAAATAGAATTTGCACAAACTTCAGGCGGCAAACTTCCTGTAATAACGACTGCCGATCATGTAGATTTCAGACAAATGGTCGCCATTCTTAACGGCAAGGACGAAGTTTCAGATTTACCTGTCACAGTCAACGCTTTCACAATAAACGCAAAAGCCGAACAAATTTATTCCAATCGTGTTATTTTGCTCAATTATGCACCATACAGTAATGTTTCTGCCGAAAAACTTAATTTGTCAAAAGAAGATTGGCTAAAAAAATCTCATCTGCTCCGTCTTCGTCACGAATCTGCTCATTATGAAACTTTGCGAATTTTCGGCGGCATGCGAAATCATGCACTCGATGAAATTTTGGCTGATTGTTTGGGACAAATTGCCGCTTTCGGTGACTTTAATGCAGATCGTCAACGTCTCTTCTTCGGTCTTCACGGTAATAAATGTGACGGACGATTGCAATTTTATTGCCGCAATGTTATTTTGGAGGAACGTTCAAAAATTTATCAAGCCGTTGATTCAATTCTTGATTATATCGCTCGTGAAGTTAAAAAATTGCAAAATTCATCGTCCTCAGATTTTGCAATCATAAAATTTATTGCTTGTCAAAATATTCCTTCTCATCTGTCTGAAAAATTTTGATGAACAGCAATGAAAAAAATCCTGCGAAATGGGGCGCAAATAATTTGTGCTCTTTGTTCGTTCAGGTCACCGCTTTATTGGAATCTCGGTAAAAAATTTGGTTATCCTTTTACAAATAGAACAGCTTTTGGATTTTACTCAAATACTTGAAAAATAAAATTATATAAAAATAGCGGAGAGAATAAAAATTTTTCAGCAAAATGCTTGACAGGCGTTTTTTTTTTTTTTTTTATAATATCTCAAATTTTTTTTAGGTGTCGACGTGAGAAAAAATTTTTTGAAAATTTACCTCGCAGGACAAGACTTTTTAAAAATTTTGAGTTAAAATAAATTTGCAGATGGGAGGTAATTTTTTTGAAAGATTATGTTGCAGAATTTCAAAACAAAATCGCTGAAATTGACAAAGAAATTCAAAATGTGAATATCATCAATGCCGGCATTATGAATCACGGCAAAAGTTCACTTTTAAATTCAATTTTGGACAGAGAAGAATTTGAAACGCAGGACGTAAGAACGACGACTGAAAATAAAATCGTTCAATGGTTCAATAATGTTTATCTGATTGACACGCCAGGACTTAGTGCCGATAAATCCGATGACGCTGAGGCATTTGAAGGTTATCGCCGTGCAAATATGATTTTATTCGTGCATACGACTGAAGTAGGTGAATTGCGAAAAAATGAACTCGATGCAATTAATCAAATGAAAAAACTTTTTGAAAGTGAAGAATTTTTTTGGCAGCATTTTTGTTTGGTGTTGACTTTTCTTGAGGCTGTCAGCGAAGATGCCGTTAAAATTATTTATGAAAAAACTGTTTCCGATATAAAAAATCATTGCGGAGGCGAAAATTTTAAAACGTTCAAAGTTTCAAATTCAAGATACAAAAAAGGACGCGAAAAAAATAATCAAGGTTTAATAGATATGAGCGGGATTCTTGAATTGAAATATTTTTTGAAGGATAACGTTACAAAATGGCTCGGTGAAAAT
>CAJOPN010000172.1 GCA_905236285.1 uncultured Selenomonadaceae bacterium
CACATTCCGAGCCGCTTTTGGAATCTATGACCGTTTGGCCTCCTTCAATCATGGATATTGTTTTAAAAAATTTGGATTTGTCTTATTACACGGTTGATTATCCTCCTCAAAAATTATGTGAAATCGGCAGAAAAACCGCAAAAAGTTTCGGTGTTAAAAGTCGATTCGTTCATTTGGAATTTTTCAGATTGACCAAGCCTAAAAAAAATTTGGGAGAAATTGGCGATTTCGTCGGATTGGAAGTTAATATGAGACCGGCAGGAGGATATACTCCCGATATGATAAATTTTGCTCATTCCACCGATGTTTATCAAATTTGGGCTGATATGATTACTTCCGATTCTCGTAAAATTCCCGATTCGAACAAACATTTTTATTGTGTTTATGCAAGTCGCCGCGATTGTCACAATTATTTTCATTCTCACGATGACATTTTACAAAGATATGGCGAAAAATTGGTAATGTGCGAACGAATGCCGGAAATGATGGTGCCTCAGATGGGAAATCAGATGTACACAGCCAAAGTTGAAAATTTGCAGGAAACCGAAGAATTTATAAAATTTGTTCAGGAAAAATAAATAATAAGAGTTGAAAATTATGGAAAAAATTATTTTGAAGGCAGACGTTTTAATAATCGGAGGAGGAGCAGCAGGATTATTTGCGGCAATTCGTTTGAGTGAGATGAATCCGAAAATCTCAATAATAATTGCCGAAAAAGCCGATATTCGTCGAAGCGGATGCCTTGCCGCAGGTGTCAATGCACTCAATGCTTATATCGGAGAAAATCATGCGCCTGAAGATTATGTAAATTATGCAATTAATGACGCTCACGGAATTGCACGACACGATTTATTGCTTTCAATGTCCGAAAGATTAAATCACGTAACTCGAATCATTGAAAAACTCGGCTTAAAAATTTTTAAAGATGAAAACGGAAAATATGTAACACGCGGTTGGAGAAATGTCAAAATTAACGGTGAAAATATTAAAATCATTTTGGCGCAAGCCGTAAAAAATTTAAAAAATGTTCAAATTTTAAATCACGTCAATATTGCAAATTTTTTGATGGAAAATGAAAAAGTAATCGGAGCATATGGATTTGGCACTCAAGAAAAGATTTTTTACAATATTTCATCAAAAGCAACGTTAATTTCAACGGGAGGAGCATCAGGAATTTATCTGCCGAATCATTCAGGATTTTCAAGGCATCAAATTTGGTATTCTCCATTCAATACGGGAGCAGGTTATGCAATGGGGATAAGAGCCGGCGCAGAAATGACGACATTTGAGATGAGATTTATAGCGTTGAGATGTAAAAATACGCTTTCACCGACAGGAACTCTCGCGCAAGGAGTAGGAGCGGAGCAAATTAATTCGCGAGGAGAATTATTTCAAAAAAAATATGGAAATACTACGAGTGAAAGAGTTTTCTCGGTAACAAATGAAAATTTTTTTGGAAGAGGACCGTGTTATTTACAAACGATCGGAATTTCTGATGAGCAGGAAAAAAATTTAATTCACGCCTATTTTAATATGTCTCCGGCAAAAAGTTTAATATGGCTTGAAAGCGGAGAGAAACCGAGCAAATTTAACGTGGAAATTGCAGGAAGCGAGCCGTATATAATCGGAGGACACACAGCGAGCGGATATTGGATAGATAATCAAAGACGAACTACTCTAAAAAATTTATATGCAGCCGGAGATGTTGCAGGAGGATGTCCTCAAAAATATGTGACGGGAGCATTTGCAGAGGCAGAAATAGCCGCAGAAACGATTTTATCTGAAATTGGCTATGAACTTACAGAAAAAATCGCCGATTTTGAGGAATTTGAACAATATTTTAAAAATGAATCAAATTTTGAAATTGATGAGTTGGAAATTGCAATGCAGACTTCAATGGACGAATATGCAGGCGGAATTTCTCAAAATTACAGATTTAATGAAAATCAATTAAATTCGGCGAAAAAAAATATTGAAAGAATTGAAAATTTATCAAACAATTTAAAAGCAGCAGAAATGTATGATTTGCTTAAAATTTACGAATTAAGAGAACGTTTAACGATTGCAAAAGTTTTGATTGAACATTTGAAGGCACGAAAAGAAACTAGATGGAAAGGATTTTATCAAAATTTGGATTATCCCGAACGAGATGAAAAATATAATTTATTCGTAAATTCAAAAATGACAGACGAAGAAGTGAAAATAATTTACAGGAAGATGAAAAATGATTAATTTTGAAAAAAATAAATGCGTCGGCTGCGGAAGATGTGTTGAGATTTGTCCCGGAAATTTATTGCAAATGAAAAATTTTTGTGCAGAAATTCGCGACGTTAAAGATTGCTGGGGCTGTTGTGCCTGCGTGAAAATTTGTCCGCAAAATGCAATTTTTTATCAACTTTCGGCAGATTTGGGAGGAGCGGGAACAAAATTATTTGCTGAAGACAAAAAAAATACGCTCAAATGGATTTTGAAATATCCAAACGGCGCAGAAAAAATAATTGAAGTTGACAAAAATCAATCAAATCGTTATTAAAATTTATTTAAAATCTGTATTTTATACTTTTCATCACGTATCGAATCAAATAAAAATATCTGTCGATCTGCGAAGAAATTTCCCTTCAAAGACCATTGCTACCA
>CAJOPN010000173.1 GCA_905236285.1 uncultured Selenomonadaceae bacterium
GACACATTGCTCACCGAAAAGATCGGTTTCTGTTTCTTCTTTGAATGTTGTTTGAATAATTCCTGCTCTCGTTCCGCCGATTCCTCTTGCATATGCGAGTGCGAGATCAAAACATTTTCCGCTTGCGTCCTGTTCAACTGCAAATACGTCAGGAACTCCGCCGCCTTCAACAAATGTACGACGAACAAGATGACCGGGACCTTTCGGCGCAACCATGAAAATATCAATATCTTTTGCCGGAACGATTTGCTTGAAATGAATATTAAATCCGTGAGCAAATGCCAATGCAGAACCGCTCTTGAGATTCGGAGCAATTTCATTTTTGTAAACGTCAGCCTGTTTTTCATCAGGAATCAAAATCATTGTGATGTCGGCAGATTTAACTGCATCTGCAACGCTCATAACTTTGAGACCTTGACTTTCGGCAACAGGTTTTGATTTTGAACCTTCATAAAGTCCGACGACGACATTAACGCCGCTGTCTTTCAAATTGAGTGCATGAGCGTGACCTTGTGAACCGTAACCGATGATTGCAACGGTTTTGCCGTTCATTATTTCCCAATTCACATCTTGATCATAATAAGTTTTTGCCATTAAAATTTTACCTCTCTTCAATTAAAAAAATTGCCGAATCAGAAATTTTTATTTAAAAAAATCTGACTTGACAATTTTAAATTTTTTCTCTGCATTTGTCAACTTTAATTCTCGACAATTTTTAATGCAATTGGATTTAATTCCTCATTAAAATTTTTTACTTCTTCAAAATTTTTTCCGAATTTGTCATCATCCGATAAATTATTCAAGGAAAGCGGAACGGTTAAAATAATTTTTGTACCTTCATTAATTTCACTTTCGAGATCAATTTTAATATCATGCTGATCTGCAATCCATTTTGCAATCGACAATCCCAATCCGGCACTCGTCACGCCTTCGGATAATTTCGTTCTTGAACTGTCCACGCGATAAAATCTTTCAAAAATTTTTTTATGATGTTCCTTCGCAATTCCGATTCCGTTATCTTCAATCGACACTTTCATAAATTTGTCGTCGCGTCTGGAATAAATTCTGACTTTACCGTTGTCACCGCTGTATTTTATTCCGTTGTCAATGAAAATCATCAACATTTTAATTATCGCGTCTTTGTCTGCAAAAATTTCTCCCGCGTCATTTATCAATACATCAATCGTTTGATTTTCTTTCAATTTAATTTTTTCGATTGCCGTGTCAATTACCGTTGAAAGTTCGGTCGGAGCTTTTATCAGCATTTGTTTATTTTGATCTGCACGAGCCAAAAACAATAAATCTTCAATCAATTTGTTCATATTATTCGCTTCAGATTGAATTGAATTTATTCCTTCCTCAAGAAGTTCATCATCTTCTCTACCCCAGCGAACGAGCATATCCGAATAGCCGAGAATGACTGTAACCGGTGTTCTCAATTCGTGAGATGCGTCCGAAACAAATTGCTGCTGCTGTTGAAAACTTTCTTGCAGTCTGTCGAGCATATGATTGAAAGTGTCTGCCAGTTCGGTAACTTCGTCCCGACTTTTGCCAAGTTCCAATCTGCCGTCCATATTATTCGCTTCGATTGATTTTGCAGTCTCAGTTACGTCGCGAATCGGTTTTAAAACTTTATTGCTGACGATATAACCGACAATCAAAGCAAATATTACACCGATAATACTCATTGTAAAAAGAATCGATAAGAGATAACGCAGAAATTGTTTTTCAATAGTGATTGTTCTGAAAAAATTCAAATAAAAAATTTGTCCACCGCGTTCCAAAGTAATACGTTTGTAATAAATCATTTCCTCATGAGTTTCAATGAGTACAAAATTTCTATTAGCCCAAACCGGAGGATTTTTTCTTACATGCGACAACATTTCTTTGATGGTTGGAAATTGCGGATCATTTTCAAGCATAGTGCCACCGTTAATATCAGTCACACGTAAAACTACACCTTGACTTATCGGATCACCGGCCCAAAAACTGCTGTCAAGAGGATCACCACGATTTATTTTTTCCATTGTATGACCGATTGAATTTTCCAATGCAAGTTGAGCCTGATGATAAAACGACATATAAATTCCAATCGTCGTCAAAGCACTTATTAACACGAGGACAATTATTAACATTGCCGCATAAATCAGCGTAATTTTCACCGATAATTTTAATCTGCTTATATGATCCGCCGCAATTAATTTTAAATCTTCGACACTACGAACATTTTTTAAATTTTGCAGGAAATTATTTTTAAAATCGTCATTGTTCCTTGATAACATAACCAACACCTCTCACGGTGTGGATATATTTTTCGCCGAATCTGTCATCAATTTTTGATCTCA
>CAJOPN010000174.1 GCA_905236285.1 uncultured Selenomonadaceae bacterium
CATGATGCCGCTGTTGCTTTCGTCAAAGAGGTTACTCGTTTCTGCAAAGAAGTCGGTATTCCTTCACTTGAAGAACTTTTGCAAAAAGGCAATCACACCAAAGACGATTTCAACGCTCAACTTTCAAAGATGGCTGATGATGCGCTCGAATCAGGTTCACCTCAAAATACAATGCGTATTCCGACGAAAGAACAAATCATTGAAATTTACAAAAAACTTTAATTAATTATGAGGTGAGATTATGCCTCTCGTTAAAATGACGGAACTTTTTCCAAAAAAATCTGATTGTACTTATGCAATAGGTGCATTCAATGTTTCAGATATGGAAATGGCATGGGGAGCAATTCAAGCGGCTGAAGAATTAAACGCGCCGTTGATTCTGCAGATTGCTGAAGGTCGTCTTCGTTATTCACCGCTCGATTTACTCGGTCCTGTAATGATTGCCGCTGCAAAAAAATGCAAAATGCCGACAGCCGTTCATCTCGATCACGGCGGAACGATTGAAGCAATTAAACTTGCTCTTGAACTCGGTTTCACTTCGGTAATGTTTGACGGTTCAAAATATCCTCTCGATGAAAATATCAGAAAAACTCGTGAAGTAGTTGAACTTGCTCATTCAAAAGGTGCGGCGGTCGAAGCAGAAATAGGACGAGTAGGAGGAGCTGAAGGCGATTATAAAGCAGTAGATATTGCAGTTACTTCAGTTGATGAAGCAGTTCGATTTGCAAAAGAATCCGGAATTGACGCAATGGCAGTTGCAATTGGTACGGCTCACGGAAATTACAAAGAAACTCCGAAATTGAGAATCGACAGATTGAAGGAAATTTTCGACGCAACCGATACTCCGCTTGTACTTCACGGCGGTACAGGTTTGACCGAAGATGATTTCAAAAATTGCTATCACAACGGAATCAAAAAAATAAATATTGCTACTGCCTCTTATGATTCATCGGCAAATAAAATTAAAGAGATTGCGAAATCAAAATCAGATGCGAAATATTTTGACTTCTCGGACGCGATCGTTCAAGGAACAATGGAGAATGTCAAAAAACATATGAAAATATTCGGCGTGGAAAATAAAGTTAAATAAAATTTTTGTGAGGTGCATTTTAAATGACAAAATTACAAGAAGCTGTACAAGCATTTCCGCAGATGGAAGTTTGGAATGATTCGTGTTCCTGCAAAGAACTTCAATATGCAATCGATCAATCCGCAGCAGTCGGTGCAACAACAAATCCGGCTATCGTCTTCAACGTCCTTAAAAAAGAATTGCCTGAATGGGAAGATACAATCAAAAAAATCGTCTCCGATAATCCTTCGGCAACTGAAGATTTCGTGGCATGGGAGACAATTAAAGCACTTGGCAGTAAAGCATCTCAACTTCTCCTTCCGAAATACAAAGAAACCAAAGGTCAAAAAGGACGTATTTCCTTCCAGACCAATGCAAAATTCTATCAAGATAAAGATGCACTCGTCGATCATGCAGTAGAACTTGCAGCAGTCGTCGAAAATTCACAAATCAAAGCACCGGCATCAAAAGCAGGTATTGAGGCATTTGAAGAAATGACTTATCGCGGAGTATCAATCAATGCAACGGTCAGCTTTACTGTTCCGCAAGCACTCGCAGTTGCAGAGGCAGTTGAAAGAGGTCTCAAACGTCGTGAGGCTGAAGGCAAAGATTCTTCATGGATGCACCCTGTTTGCACAATCATGGCAGGTCGTACAGATGATTGGCTGAAAAATTGGATTAAAGCAAATGATATTATCGTTCATCCCGAATGTCTCGACATGGCAGGCGTTGCAGTCGTCAAAAATGCTTACAAGATTTATAAAGAAAGAAATTATCGCACAAAACTTTTGGTTGCAGCTTACAGAAATATTCATCATTTTGAAGATTTCATCGGCGGCGATATTGTCCTCACAATTACTGCAGATTATCAGCGTAAATTTAACGGCTGCCAATTCATTACAGTCAAAGATCATATGAGCGAACCTGTTCCGCAATGGATTCTTGATGAACTTCTTTCACTCGACGAATTCAAGAAAGCATATTTGCCTGACGGAATGAAACCTGAAGAGTTCCAATATTACGGAGCATTTAAAGCAACAATCAATCAATTCTTGACAGCTTACAGCGATCTTTGCACACTCGTCCGTAAGTATATGGTTAAGTGAGGTGCTCTTAAATGGCACTAATTGAATTTGACAAAACAAAACCGCGTGATGTAACTTTAATAGGTCGCGTTACGCTCGATTTCAATCCGAATGAAATAAATCGTACTCTCGATCAAGTTAAAACTTTTTCGATGTATCTCGGCGGTTCTCCCGGAAATATGGCAGTCGGAATTAACAAACTCGGTAAAAGTGTCGGCTTTATCGGCTGCGTATCAAATGATCAATTCGGCGATTTCGTTATAAATTATTTCAACGATCGCGGCATAGATACTTCACAAATGACACGTTCCAAGAAAGGCGAATCAATGGGATTGACTTTCACGGAAATTAAATCTGAAACGGAAAGCTCAATTTTGATGTATCGTCATCATGTCGCAGATTTTAAACTTGGTCCTCAAGATGTCAGCGAACAATATGTTGCAGATTCAAAAATTTTGATTGTCAGCGGAACTGCACTTGCAACAAGTCCTTCACGTGAAGCCTGTTTGCTTGCCGCTCAGTATGCAAAAAATCACGGTGTACGTTTGATTTTCGACATAGATTATCGTCCGTACACATGGCAGTCAAAAGAAGAAATTTCAATTTATTATACATTGCTCGCAAGAATTGCAGATGTAATAATCGGTTCGCGCGATGAATTTAATTTGACAGAATTGCTTGACGAAGATGCAACCGAACCGCCTGATCATATTCTCGCAGAAAAATACATCAAAATGGGAGCAAAAATCGTAGTTATCAAACACGGCAAACGCGGCTCAATCGCTTATACAGCCGATATGCACGCTTACAAAGTCGATTCGTATCATATTAAATTATTAAAATCGTTCGGCGGCGGAGATGCTTACGGTTCGGCGTTTGTTTACGGACTTCTTGAAGATTGGCCCATTCCGAAAGCCTTGCAATATGCAACGGCACACGCGGCAATGGTCGTTGCGTCTCATTCAAGTTCTGAGGCAATGCAGACTGCAGATCAAATCAGCGCATTCATCAAAGAACACAAAGATGAAAATGTTATTTCTGAATTGGCTTGGGACGAACGAATTTAAAGGCAAGGTGAAATTAAATGAAATTTGGCAGACTCGGTCGTGAACTCAAACACGGCTACAATCAAATGACAACTCGCGAATCCGATATGCTCATGGACATCGGTTATCAGCTTTTCGATAAAAATGAAGTTGTTGAATTTTTCAGCGATATTCAAGAGTCGGCATTTGTAATTCTCACCGGCGAAGTTGCAATTACATGGGACGATCATACCGAGACTATGAAACGTACTTCACTTTTCGACGAAAATCCTTATTGTTTGCAAGTTCCCGCACAGAAAAAAGTTATTATCAAGGCACTTACCGATTCGGCTGAAGTTTTGGTTCAGCAGACAGTTAACGATAAAAATTTCAATCCCGTTTTCTATAAACCTGAAGACGTTCAAGCGGACGTATTCGGTCAAGGTATGTGGTATGCAACGGCAGAAAGAACTGTTCGTACAATTTTTGATTATGACAATGCACCTTTCAGCAATCAAGTAAACGGCGAAGTAATAAACACACCTGGACGTTGGAGCGGATATATTCCTCACAATCATCCGCAGCCGGAAGTTTATACATATAAATTTGACAAGCCGCAAGGATTCGGAGCATGTTTTATCGGTGACAATGCTTTCAAGATCGAACATAATTCATGGTCGGAACTCAGCGGCGGATATATGCATCCTCAAGTAACTGCACCGGGTTATGCAATGTGGTACAGTTGGATGATTCGTCATCTGCCTGATGAACAAGGTGGAGCTTGGAAGAAAACTCGTACAGATTTGCCTGAACATACTTGGTTACTTGATCCCAATGCCAAAATCTGGCAGCCCAAACGTTAAGAATTGGAGATGAAAAAATGGCAAATACAATCAGACTTACCGTTGCTCAAGCACTCGTGAAATTCCTCAACAATCAATATGTCGAATTTGACGGTAGAGAGTGTCGAGCATTTGAAGGTATTTTTGGTATCTTCGGACATGGAAACGTTGTCGGACTCGGTCAAGCACTTGAAGAAGACAGCGGTCATCTCATTATGAGAATGGGACGCAATGAACAAGGTATGGCACATACTGCAATGGGATTTGCAAAACAAAGAAGACGTAAGCAAATGTACGCTTGTACTTCGTCAGTCGGTCCCGGCGCAATGAATATGGTTACAGCAGCGGCAACCGCAACTGCAAATTGTATTCCGGTTCTTTTCTTGCCTGGTGATACTTATGCAGATCGTCAGCCTGATCCTGTTCTTCAGCAAATGGAACAGCCTGACTCACTCAGTATTACTGCAAATGATGCTTTCCGTGCTGTCTGCAAATATTTCGACAGAGTAACTCGTCCCGAAATTTTAATGACGGCTTGCATTAACGCAATGAGAGTTTTAACTGATCCTGCAGATACCGGCGCAGTTTGTATAGCACTTCCTCAAGATGTTGAAGGTGAGGCTTGGGATTTCCCTGAATATTTCTTCCAAAAGAGAGTACATCACATTGACAGAGTAGCACCTTCTCAACGTGCTATAAATGAGGCAGTCGAGCTTATCAAACGTAAACAAAAACCGCTTATGATTTTCGGTGGCGGCGTTAAATATTCTGAGGCTGAAGATACGTTCAAGGCGTTTGCAGAGAAATATCAAATTCCGTTCGGCGAAACACAAGCAGGCAAAGGCATAATCAGTTGGGAACATCCGCTTAATCTCGGCGGAATCGGTGAGACAGGCGGACCTGCAGCGAATGAACTCGGCAAAGAGGCTGATCTTGTTATCGGAATCGGAACACGTTACACGGATTTCACGACTTCATCAAAATGGTTGTATCAAAATCCCGAAGTCGATTTTCTTAATATCAACGTTTCAAAATTCCATGCTTATAAACTTGACGGTCTTCAAGTGGTCGGCGATGCAAAAGTTGCACTTGAAATGCTTGATAAATCACTTGAGGCGGCAGGATACAAAGGAACTTCATCAGAGTATCAGGCAAAAGTTAAAGATGCTCGCAAACGTCACGATGAAGAACTTGACAGACTTTTCCACGCAGATTATACAGGTGATGATTACGTTCCCGAAGTTAAAGACGATCTTGATTTCAAAAAACTTGTCAGAGATTTCAAAGAAGCTCATGGAAATACTTTCACTCAAGTTCGTGCACTCGGTATTCTTGATGAATTCCTTCTCGGCAACAACGGAATAGTAGTCGGAGCAAGCGGCAGTATCCCGGGCGATTTGCAAAGAGCTTGGAGAACAAAGGCTTGCGGCGGTTATCATGTTGAATACGGTTTCAGCTGCATGGGTTATGAAGTCAATGCTGCTTACGGTGTAAAACTTGCCGAACCGAATCGTGAAGTTTATGCACTCGTCGGCGATGCGGCTTATATGATGCTGCACTCCGAACTTCCCGCTACAATTCAAGAAGGGGTTAAAATTAACGTTATACTCTTCGATAACAATACTAACGGCTGTATCAACAATCTTGAAGTCGGTCACGGTCAAGGCAGTTACGGAACAGAATTCAGATTCCGTAACAACAGCGGACTCAACGGCGGATTTGTGCCGGTTGATTTTGCAATGAATGCTCGCTCATACGGCTGCAAGGCTTACACAGTTAAAAATGCTGAAGAATTTAAAGCAGCTCTTGAAGATGCTGCAAAACAAACAGTTTCAACGTTGATTGATGTTAAAGTTCTTCCGAAAACTATGGTTCACGGTTACGGCGATTGGTGGAGAGTAGGAGTTGCACAAGTAAGCAAGTCCGATAAGATTCATAAGGTCTATGAGGATTTGATGAAACCGAATTACGATGCAGCTCGCAAATATTAAAAATTAAATTGATATAAAGACGGCATAAAAAAATTTAAATCAGCCGTTTAAAATATAAATATCTTGTCAGATCATTTGTTGGATTAGGGGAAAATTTATAAATAAGAAAGGTTGAAAACAAATGGCTGAACAAGGTATTACACATGAGTCATATCTCAAAAGAGTTATGATCATCTCGACATTTGGCGGTTTACTCTTCGGTTACGATACAGGAGTCATTAACGGCGCGCTTGCATTTATGGCAGCTCCCGATCAATTAAATTTAACTCCTGCAATGGAAGGATTGGTTGCAAGCGGATTATTGGCAGGTGCGGCAATCGGTTCATTTCTAGGCGGACGAATTGCAGATGCTCAAGGTCGCCGCAAAATGATTCTCTATCTTGCATTTATATTTTTCTTTGCGGCTAACGGTTGTGCACTCAGTCCAAATGCTGAAGTTCTCATTTTCTGCAGATTTGTTCTCGGCTTGGCAGTCGGCGGTGCGTCGGTAACTGTTCCTGCATTTTTGGCTGAAATGTCACCGGCAGAACGTCGCGGCAGAATGGTTACTCAAAATGAATTGATGATTGTTACAGGTCAATTACTTGCTTTCGTCGTAAATGCCGCAATGGGTGTTACATTTGGCTCAACAGGCGGAATTTGGCGTTATATGCTTGCAATCGCATCAACTCCTGCAGTAGTGCTTTGGCTCGGAATGTTGAGCGTTCCCGAATCTCCGCGTTGGTTAATCGTTCAAGGTCGTATAAGTGAGGCTCTCGAAGTTCTCAAAAAAATTCGTGAAGAAAAACGAGCCGTTGCTGAGCTTAACGAAATTCAAGATACTCTTGCAATGGAATCAAGTGTCAAGCAGGCAACTTTTTCCGATCTCGCAACTACTTGGGTTCGTCGAATTGTATTTATCGCAATGGGCGTTGCAATCTGTCAACAAATTTCAGGTGTCAATTCGATTATGTATTACGGCACACAAATTTTGACTGAGGCAGGTTTTTCAACACAGGCGGCACTTATCGGAAATATTGCCAACGGTGCAATTTCAGTCGGCGCAACATTGTTCGGTATTTGGATGATGGGTCGTCACGGTCGTCGTCCGTTGATTATGACGGGACAAATTGGAACGATGGTCTGTCTGTGTGCAATTGGTATTGCGTCAAATGCACTTCACGGTACAACAATGCTTCCTTATGTCGTTCTCTGTTTGACTGTTACATTTCTTTTCTTTCAACAAGGTTTTTTGTCACCTGTTACATGGTTGTTGCTCTCTGAATTGTTTCCTGTCAGACTTCGCGGCATGGGTATGGGTTGCGCGGTCCTCTGTCTCTGGGTTACAAACTTTTTCATCGGTTTCAGTTTTCCGCAATTACTTTTCACTTTCGGACTTAGTGCAACGTTTTTCATCTTCGCTGGAGTCGGCTTGCTCGGTCTGTTATTCGTAATAAAATTCGTTCCGGAGACCAAAGGTCGTTCACTTGAACAGATTGAAAGAGATTTCAGAAATTACGATAAAAGCGCGGCTTAATTAAAAAATTTAAATTTTAAAATTATATTTTTGGGGGTTTTTCAGACATGGCGAAAATTAAACTCGGTATTGCTCCGATTGCTTGGACAAATGACGATATGCCCGATCTCGGCAAGGAAAATACTTTTGAGCAATGTGTCAGCGAAATGGCACTTGCAGGATTTACCGGCTGTGAAGTCGGCGGAAAATATCCGAAAGATACCAACGTCCTTAAAAAAGCTCTCGATCTTCGTGGAATGTCCATTGCAAGCGCATGGTTCAGTTCCTTCCTTCTCACTCAGCCTTATGAGCAAGTCGAAAAAGATTTCATTGCCCATTGTACTTTCTTGCACACGATGGGAGCAAAATTCTGTAACGTCGCGGAACAAGGCAATTCAATTCAAGGTAAATTTGACAAGGCAGTTTTCAAAGATAAACCGTACAACACCGAAGAACAATGGAAACTTTTGACGGAAGGTCTCAATAAACTCGGAAAGAAAGCTGAAGAAATCGGTTTGACAATGACATATCATCATCATATGGGAACCGGTGTTCAGACTACTGAAGAAATTGATCGTTTGATGGACGAAACCGATCCAAAATATGTCTGGCTGCTTTTCGATACAGGTCATCTTGTCTGCAGCGGTGAAGATTATATGGCAATTTTGAAAAAATATTTGCCGCGTATTCGTCACATTCATTTGAAAGATGTCAGAATGGAAGTCAGAAACAGAGTTAAAGAAGAAAATATGAGTTTCCTCGATGGAGTTCGTGCAGGAATGTTCACAGTTCCGGGCGACGGCAATGTTGATTTTGAACCGATTTTTGATTACGTCAACAAGAGCGATTATGACGGCTGGTATATCGTCGAAGCTGAACAAGATCCCGCAAAGGCAAATCCGTTGGAATATGCAATCAAAGCGCGCAAGTACATTAAGGACAAAGCGCACATTTAATAAAATTTTTTAAAGTCAATTCTTAACAGTTAAATGAAGGCTGTGCTGCTTTTTGTGGTACAGCCTTTAAATTATGAGGTGAGACAATGGGTATCACGATGATAATTTTAAGTTTGGTACTTCTGATATTTTTTGCATATCGCGGCTACTCAATAATTTTTATAGCACCTGTATTTGCAATAGTGGCGGCATTCGGCAGCGGTCACGAATTAATGCCGGTTTATACTGAAATATATATGACCAAAGCCGCTGAATATGTTAAAACTTATTATCCGGTCTTCTTACTCGGAGCAATTTTTGCAAAGTTAATGGAAGAAGGAGGACTTGCGGCATCGGTTGCCAACAAAATTACAAAAATACTCGGTAAGGAACGCGCAATTTTGGCAATTTTAATCGGCTGCGGCGTTTTGACTTACGGCGGTTTGAGTGTATTCGTCGTTGCATTTGTCATGTATCCTTTCGCGGCAATTCTCTTCAGACAAGCCGATATGCCGAAAAAATTATTGCCCGGACTTCTTTGGATGGGAATTTTTACTTATTCAATGGTCGCAATTCCCGGTACTCCGCAAATTCAAAATATTATTCCGACTTCATATTTCGGTACGACGACATGGGCAGGTATAGGACTCGGTTTAATCGGTGCAGTTTTATATTTCGTTGCCGCTTATGTTTGGGTCAGTTATCGTGCCAAAAAATTAAAAGCTCAAGGCGAAGGTTACGGAAAAAATTTAATCAATGAACCTGAAGCTCCAAGCGGCGATCTTCCGAGTTGGCAGCTTTCATCTGTGCCGCTTGTTATGGTTATCGTTTTGAATTTGTTGATAAGTAATCCTTTTCATTGGGATTGGGCTTATCATTGGGATCAAAGCAGTCTGCAATCAATGACGGGTTTAAAACTTTCATTGATAGCGGCATCGGTTGCAAAAGTTGAGGCTATTTGGTCAATCAATGTCGCCTTGATAATAAGTTCGATTGTCGCCGCGATTATCGGTTTCAAAAAATTAAAATCAAAAGGCGGAATAGTTCATCCGATTAATTCAGGTGCAGTCGGTTCAATGGGTGCAATTTTAAATGTCGCCTCGTGTTATGCTTTCGGCTGTGTCGTCGCATCAGTTCCTGCTTTTGAAATCATCAAGCAGGCACTTCTCGGACTTTCAATCGGTGACGGTCCATTATTCTCCGCAGTCATAACAAATATAATTATGACAGGAATAACAGGCTCATCAAGCGGAGGAATGACGATTGCACTCGGAATGTTGGGCGAAGAGTGGCTTGCATGGGCTAATCAGATCGGAATGTCGCCGGAAGTTTTACACAGAATTGTTTGTCTTGCCTCTGAATGTATTGATACTCCTCCTCATTCAGGTGCTTTGATAACTTTGATGGCGGTCTGCGGTCTCACTCATAAAGATTCTTATTACGACGTTTTCATTTTGACGCTTTTGAAAACTCTGGTTGCTTTCGTTTGTCTTGCAATTTATTTAATCACAGGCATAACTTAATATTTTTGCAAATGTATATTGACAAAATTTTTTTAAAACCATAAAATGTGTGCAAAAAAAGAATCGGATTAAAAATTATGCATTTAAATTTGACAAAAAATACTCAGCAGACGACTTATCTTTTGCTGATATTGACAACGGTAATTTGGGGAATTCAGCCGCTGTGCATAAAATTATTGGTGACTCAATGGACACCGATAACGATAACCGCGATGAGATATTATTTAATCGGAACGGCTTTAATTTGGATTGCGGTGATTCGCGGCGAAAATTTTATTCCTCCGACAAAGTGCTGGATTCCGCTTGCATTAATGGGAGTAACCGGAATAGGTTTAAATAATGTAATGCAATTCACCGGTCTGCAATATTCGACGGTTACGAACTGCACATTGATAGCGGCATCATCACCTGCAATAACGGCTCTTTTCGCTTCAATCTGGATTCGTGAAAAATTAAATTTAATTGCCTGGCTCGGAATAATTGTTTCATTCATCGGAGCTTTGATTGTCGTCAGTCACGGCTCGATTGACATGATAATTCATTTTGATTTCAATAAAGGCGATATTTTATTTTTCTCTGCTCAAATTGCCTGGACGGTTTATTCAATAATCGCATTAAAGGTTATGAAAGAAATTTCTGCGGCACTTACAACAGGCTGGGCAGGACTGAGCGGAGCAATCATCACGACAATTTACGGCTCAATAAGCGGCGATTTTAATCCGCATTTGCTGAATTTTTCAATGATGAGTGCCTTTGCTTACACGGTTGTTTTCGGCGGAATAATGGCAATGCTTTTTTGGAATATCGGCGTAAAAAATGCAGGTCCGAGTGTAACTTCAATTTTTCAAAATATAACGCCTGTAGTGGGAATGATTGGCGGCACTTTGATTTTCAACGAAATTATTGGCTTTAAAGAATTATTGGGAGCACTCGCAATTTTCATCGGCGTTTATCTCACTACTCACAACAGATCACTTATGTTTTCTGTGTTGCGGTTTATCATTCATCACAGACACAGTTGAGTTTTGTCCAGATTGAAAATTTTTTAAATTGATTGACGGCTTAATTACGCAAATTCCAAAAAAAATAATCTGCCGAATCGTCAAGGCAAATTTTTTAAAAGATGTTAAAATGTCTTCAAAGTTAAAAAATGTTTGGAGGCATTATAAAAATGAAAACATTGGAACTTACAATAAATAAAATTTCATTGCCGGAAGGAATTATTCAAAGAGTAATTGCAATTACGATCGCAAATATTTTCATGGCGTTGGCAGTCGATCTTTTGAGAATGGCAATGTTCGGAAATGATCCGTTTTCATGTATGAATATCGGTTTCGGAATTGCAAGCGGCTTGACTTACGGCACTTGCGTTGTGATTTTTAATCTTTTTATGATAATTCCGATTTTTATTTTTGAACGTCAATTCATTCAAATCGGAACTTTTATAAATATGTTTTTACTCGGACCGGTTGCAGATTTTTGGATGAACATTTTGGAAATGATTTTCGGAAGTGAAGTTTTGCCGTTTGAAATGAGAATAATCTTTTTAATCGCGGGAGTTATAATTTGCTGCTGGGGAGTATC
>CAJOPN010000175.1 GCA_905236285.1 uncultured Selenomonadaceae bacterium
GTAAATGTCGACAATTTTGTGATTGAGTTTGCAAATTTCGGCAATACGGCTCGCTTTATCGGATTCGTCCTCAACTTTTTTGCCGGGGATAACACAGCGGAAAGTATAAGCCGTTGAACCTTCGGGCATAAATTTTGCCAAAATTGCTGAATCAATTCCGCCGCTTAAAGCCAAAGCTGCTTTTCCGTCAGCCGTCGCAATTTCGACTTGCTTTTTCAAGAAATTTATCAATTCGTCGCCGTTGTCAATCGGAGTACGCTCAAAAGAAATATCAACATTTTTGCGAGGTATGCCGAAATTTTTTGATTCGTCGAAAAGATACCGATACATGAGGTAAGAACTCATGCAAAAATTTTTATCGACCATGTTAATCCAACTCCCTGACCAATTTTAACGCATGACTGATAACCGTTGAACTTACTCCTTTTGTATACGGGAAGTAAACGACCTTCACGCCGACTTCATTAAATTTTTTTTCCATTTCTTTCCAGCTGTCAGACTGATACCAATCATCGCCGACAAATAAAATATCAAATTTTAATTTTTCCCACGCCGCAAATTTATCAATTTCATTTTGCGGAATTGCAGCATCAACATATTTTATTGAGCGGACAATTTCCAGTCTGTCCTCGAAAGGAATTATTGCTCGCTTATGTTTGTATTTTACAAGCTCGTCAACCGTCACGCCGACAATCAATTTATCGCAAAGACCTTTCGCATTTTTCAGCAAGTTTAAATGTCCGATATGGAACAAATCATAAACGCCGGTTGTATAACCTATAGTCATTTGTTTTCCTCCTTTTTGAGCGGTTCGGCAATGCTTTTGTAAATAAATTCACTCGCCAACATTCCGTTATACTGCGGATAGTTGAGATATTTGTCGAAAACTTCCTTGCGTTGCGTGGCTTTATAATCATCGCCTTCAATGAAAACTCTCTGCATCATTTTTGCAATGCCGTCCAAATCTTTTCCGTCAACAAGATACGACGCATTTAAAATTTCTTGACCAAGCGGATTAAATTTTTCACCTGCACGAGTCAAAAAAATCATCGGCTTATTAACAAATTGATATTCCGCAATAAAAGATCCGCTGTCGTGAATCATTCCGTCTGAAGTTGCAAACAATCCTTGATAATAAGCACCGGTATAGACTTGGGCATTTGGTAAGTCGTCCCACATCTGCAAATATTTTTCGTATTCTTTTGTGGAAGAAAAAACTTTTGAACTTACGCTGGAAAAAAATAACGCTTGATGAGGTTTGACAACCCAAGAAATTTCGGGATGATTTTTTGCGAACTCGTACATAAATTTGTAATTCCACTGAAACGTTGCGTATTTTGTAACGGCATTTATTGACCAGTGCGGAGCGTAAATAATTTTTTTTGCATTCGGACGAGCCATTTTCCAATCGAATTTAAAATTTGAATTTCGTTTGAAAAAAATATCCATTCTCGGATAGCCGCTGAAAACACCTCTCGGTAAACCCATTTTGTTATTCGACGAATAAACATCAAGACCAATTTTTGAAGAAAGAAACATTTTCCAAGAAGTATTGAACATTGGAGCATTATAAAATTTTTTCGTACGCACGGAAATACTAAACGAGTATGGAATATGAGCCATCAAAGTTTTCAAAGTTAATTTGTCAAAACGAAATGACTTTGGGAGAAGAGTTCGATAAGGTGACAAAGCAATAACTACATCTTGCACGGGCAAATTTTCATCAGGTTTATCGACAGCCACGACGTTAAAATTTCTTTGTTTAAATTGTTCGACTCCGTGCCAAAAATCTTTTACAACAAGTTCATTGCGAACTTTATCGGCTCGCAGACAATCAAAAATCGTAACTTCAAAATGTTTGTCGTTCACAAAGAAATGATATAAATCGTCGCCACTCCATTGTGCAGAATCTATAATTACGAAGCCGAGTTTAATTTTATCTTTTCGTGAAATATTTTTTGCGGTGACGGAGAAAATTTTTTCTGCCAGTGAATTATAATCGTCTGTCTCCTCAAACTGCGCCAAAGAGTTCAAAAAGTCGTACGTCATATTACAAAAACCTTCGACGGCAACAAGATTCATTTTGTAGAGAATCATAGAAAGTTTTGCGTTTGCGAGCATTTGACCGCTTGAATTTAATTTCGTCATGCTTGAAAAACAATCGTAATCAAGATTCATA
>CAJOPN010000176.1 GCA_905236285.1 uncultured Selenomonadaceae bacterium
GCATCTCTTATCGTTGACTCTGCCGATTGAGTATTTTCGTTTTGGCTTGTTACATTCAACTCTGTGTAATCCAAACGTTGAAGATATGCACCCATATAAGTTGCTTCTCCTAAGGCATAATTTATTGCATTGTCAACCATTCCTATTGCACTTATTGCTTTTTTGCGTGTGTCTACTTTTGCATTGTCAATGTCAAGTGCTTTCGTGTGCATATCATTGATGTAAAAATTAATTGCTTGATTAGATTTAGTTCCGTGATGAATTGTCAACGGTGTAGGATAATCTTCGCCGGTTTCCACTTCTTTGATGAGATAATTGCAAACACAAAGTGAAGGCTCATAATTTTTCGTTACAAAATATTCATCACCCATTTTCATAAGATTGACATTGTGACGAAAATCCAACATTACAATTTCAGCTTGATCCGAAGTAATCGTATATGCTGAACCGTCTATTGCTTTTACTCCGTCAAAAATTGCTTTTGCCAGTTGACTCATATCAGTTACATTTGAAATGCCGATGACATATTGAAATGAAGTTGATGAACCGTCAGGCATTTTATCTCTCATTGATTCTTTTGTGCTTAATCCGACATCAAATTTCATATTAATAAATTGATCGCAGCCTCCGCACAAAATACTGAAACCGTTACTGCTTAATTCACCGTTCATTGGCACATTTGAAAAATCCATTTTGATTGCAATATCGGTCGAAGTATATGCAACTTCTTCATCACCGTTACCTGTTCCGGGCCAATTTTGTTCTTCAGTAAAGGGTCCGCCTTCCCATTCTTCGTTAGTGCCATGAAATGCAATATCAGCCGTTAGACCGTAACCTGTATATCTTGAAGCGTATTCGTAACTGTTTGGTGAATATGCCGAAAATCCGCTTGAAAATTCAATGTCCGAATTTCCGTCAGAATCAGAGACCAATGAACGATCTATTTCGTAAGTTCCGTCAAGCAATGGTTTTGTATTGTAAGTTGTCCATGAAGCAATATCATTAATCGTATCTTTTCGTTTATCAAATTCTTTCTGAATTGTTTTTCGATCTTCATCTGTATTTGAATCGTTCGCAGCATCGATTGCAAGTTCTTTTAAACTCCTCAACTCCTCTATAATATTTTCAATTCCTCCGTGTGCAGTTTTCAACATTGATGATCCGTTTTGAACATTTTGAATATCCTGCTCAAGACTTCTTAATTGTTCTCTCATTTTTTCGCTGATTGCAAATGATGCCGTATCATCTGACGCACCGTTGATTCTTTGTCCCGATGAAAGTTTTGTAAGTGCCTTGCCGACCTTGTTGATATTTTTATTTAATTCGCCGAGTGACAACGAAATCGACGAATCATTTAACAATGTCATTGCCATGATCAAATCATTCCTTTTTAAAAAAATACATTTAAAATTTCTCCTCAAAAAATATATTGCTATCATACTATCATTATTGCAATTATTTTTCAAGTGCAAGTTGCAAGATTTTGACGAAAAAATTTTACAGTATACAGTTAATTAAAAATTTTCTCTAAAATATTTTACAAAAAATAATAAGGAGGAATTTTTTATGTTTACCGTGAAAAAAGTTGAAATGATAACAAAAACTTTCAGACTTCCGATTGATCTTGTCGAACGTCTGAGTATAATTGCTCAAGAACAAGGTGTTTCAATGAATAATTTGGTTACTCAATGCTGCGAATATGCTTTAAATGAAATGAAAGATTCAAATTCGAATGCAAATGCAATTTCATTAAAAAAAAACAAGGAAATGACCATTAATATTACACAAAATTGACAAAAATAATTTAAAAAATTTGCAAAAAAAAAATCCGTCAACTTTAAAAAAGTTTGTCAACGGATTTTTTATTATAAATTTCTTCCTGAAAATAATGATTTCATCGCGTCAGTATAAAATTTTTCTTCGGGAGTTCCTGCTGAAGAATTTAAATTCATCATCGGCATTCTTAAAAGTTTTCTGACAATCATTTTTGTCATGTTGTCGATGACTTTTTGCTCCTCATTCGTCAAATGCTGCAATTTCGATGCGGCACGATGAATTTCTCTCAGTCTTACTTGTTCGGCACGTTCCGAAATCGATGCCATCAGTGGCTGAAATGACAAATATTTAAATCTTTCGACGAGATTTTTTACATTGTCGTCGATTATTTTCTTTGCAAATTTTGCTTCTTCTCTTCGTTGTGAAATATGTTCATCAATTACTGCCTCAAGGTTGTCAATGTTATAAAGTTTCACGCCTTCAATTTCTCCGACTTCAGGCTCAACATCTCGTGGTACAGCTATATCTATTATAAATAATTTTCGTTCGCCGCGTTTCTTCATCAATTCAAATGTTTGTGCAGATTTCACGACGTAATGAGGAGCACCTGTTGAAGTCACAATCACGTCAACGTCAACCGCAACTTTTAAAGCGTCCGACCATTCGACTGCCTCACCGTTAATTTTTTCTGCAAGCTCTTCTGCTCTTTCAATATGCCGATTCGCAATAAATATTTTTGTTATTCCGTGTGAGATTAAATGCCGGATTGTTAATTGCGCCATCTTTCCGGCTCCGAATATCAACGCCTTTTTATTTTGCAAATTTCCAATTTCTTTTTTCGCCAATTCAACTGCCGCATAACTCACCGAAACCGAATTGTAAGCAATTTTTGTATCCGTCCGAACCTGCTTTCCTGTCGCGATCGCTCGATTGAATAATGTATTTAAAATTGTACTCGTCGCTGAATTTTCTTTTGCGATTGAATATGCCGCTTTGACTTGCGATAAAATTTGTCCTTCTCCTATAACGAGTGAATCCAAACTTGAAGCAACATTAAATAAATGTCTTATGCATTCGACATCATCAAATTTGTATAAATATTCTTCGACGCTTTCGTCATAATCAAAAACTTCGGTAATAAATTTTATTAAAATTTTTTCAGGTAAATCTGTCACCAAATAAATTTCGGTTCGATTGCATGTCGATAATATTACTGCCTCATTCAAGC
>CAJOPN010000177.1 GCA_905236285.1 uncultured Selenomonadaceae bacterium
CTGTGGGGAAAAATTTATAAGCGTTCGGTAATTTTCGGCAATGAAGAATTTAATAAAGATTGCAAAGTTTTTCCTGAAGATATTTATTATGAGGATAATGCAATATTTGCATCTCTTTATTTGAAAATTAAACGCTTTGTATATTTGCCTGAACCAATGTATTTTTATTATCAAAGACAAGGATCTCAAGTTCATCATTTTAACGGAAAACAACTTCTTGATCGTTGGCAGACCAGTCATATGATTTTGGAACTTGCTCAAAAAGAAGGAAATCTTAAAAAATTTTTTACGGAATTTGAATTTCTTTTTACTCAAATTTTCTATGTTAATTCGCTTTATCAGATGATGCCTTACGAATTTATCGAAAAAAAGGATTTTTCTAAATCTCTTGCATTGGAACAAAAAAATTTATTTCCGAATTTTAGAAACAATCCATATTATCCCAAACGAATTGATCCTTTTACTCGCGGGATGGTAAATTTAATTATGGATATTTTTACAGGCAATTAAAAATCATCGGTGAAATAAAATAAAAATCCGTCTCACCTGTCAAGATGAAACGGTTTTTTTATTATATATTTCTGTTCAAATTATGCAACTTCATTGTAACTTGCTTGAGCGGCATCAGCTGCATCGTAACCGATTTGAAGAGCCTGCATATTTTGGCTGATTGTATGAGGCGGTACACGATGAGCAACACATTTCTTGATTGTCTCGAAGTCAACAATTCCTGTCAATCTGACAAGTGCTCCGAGTGCAACGATATTTGCAAAGAGAGATTTTCCGAGTTCTTCAACCGCAAGACGAGTGATCGGAATCTGCACAACGTTTTTGCAATAAGGTACATGCGGCACCAAATCCGAATCGAGAACCAAAATTCCATCTTCATGCAAATCGCTGAAATATTTGTCCGCTGCTTTTTGAGTCATCGCAAGGACGACATCGGGATTTTTAACGTGCGGATGGAAAATCGTTCCGTCATCAATGATAACCTCAGACTTTGATGCACCGCCGCGTGCCTCCGGTCCGTATGACTGTGACTGTACAGCGTCTTTACCTTCCATGACTGCTGCCTCTGCAAGAATGATAGCTGCAGTTATAACGCCTTGTCCGCCTGAACCTGAAAGTCTTAATTGTTTTCTCATTGTTTCCATCTCCGTATCTATTTTAATCAGTTTTGTTGATCAATTTTCATTTTTAAAATTTTTTTCGGTTGAGTTTTTGCTTCGCTCAACTCAACTCATGTGCATAGTATATCAAATTTTATATAGATGTCAATACTTTTTTGTTATGTATACAAAAAACTTTTTCAATTTTATTTGCGCTTTTAAAGATTTGGCGATATAATGAGGAAAAATTTTTGAAAGGAATGATAAATTTGTCACAGCGAATGACTCTGCAGGAAGTTATAAAAGAATACGGCGTTCCGCAAATTAAATTGGATATTCATGCAAAAAAGACAGAATGTCTCAAGCTCAGAGAAAAATTAATGACAATTCGTGATCTCAGTCAGGCAAAAGAACAAGGTTATCTTGATATTGATTGCAAACTTTTCATTGACGTTGACGATATTGATCGTTATCTCTCGGGTGAACTTGATACTCTCGGCGAAATTTATGCTTTTCCCGAAGATATTAAATCATTTAAGGAAGGTTGAAAAAATGAAAGTGAAAAAAATTTTATCAAGTGCAATTATCGGAGCAATGATTTTTTCAGTCGCTCCGGTCGTCTCAAATCATTTCGATAATTTTTCTACGGTTGAGGCGGCAAAAGGCGGAGCAAAAGTGGCAGCACCAAAAGCCGCTCCGAAAGTGAATTTAAATAAAACTCCCGATACTTCAAAAGCATCTACAAGCGAATCAAAATCAGTAAGCGGCGGCGGCAAGGAATATACTCCGTCAAAGAACGCGAAAGATTTACAGTCGGCTGCTCCGGCGACGAAATCAACTGCGGCAACAAATTCAGGTACAGGTTTCGGCAATACTCTTCGCAATATCGGACTTTTTGCAGGCGGTATGATGCTCGGCGGATTAATCGGAAGCATGTTTGGAGGATTCGGCGGAATTTTAGGCGATGTTCTCGGCTTGATTTTCAACGGAATTTTAATTTTCGCTGCTTACAAAGGTATCAAATTCCTTTACAATAAATTTCGCGGCAACAAAAATCAATCGCAGGCTCAAAATACTTTTCAAAGCCAAAATCAAATTCAAGCACAAAATAAATCGCAAAATTTCAATCAACCAATCGACATTACTCCGCCGCAAGCTGCAAAAATAGGAATGGATTATGATCCAAAACGTGCCGCCGATCATTACCGTAATTCATAAAAGGACTTGATTATTTTGGATAAATATAAAATTTCAATCGTTACTCCCATGTATAATTGTGAAAAATATATTGTCGATTGCCTCAACAGCGTTTTTGCTCAAGATTTCGACAGCTTTGAAATTATTGTCATTGATGATTGTTCAGAAGATAAAAGTTATGAAGTTGCAATGCAAAACTTCGGACATCTCGACAATGTGACAATTTTGAAACACGAGACAAATACCGGTCAATGGAAATCTGTTGAGGACGGAGTTAAAATTGCATGCGGAAAATATATTCGTATTCTTCATGCTGATGATGTCTTTATGCCTAATGCTCTGAAACCTCTCTATGAGATTGCCGAACATTTTAATGCCGATGTTGTCCATGAGATTGCAAAATACGGTTCAAAAGATGAAGGCGGTGCAATAAGAAATGGGAGTCCGGTTGAAGTTTATGTTCATGACAACAGTCCCGTCGACAAAATCACTTTGATGCCTTATGATATGAATGAACGAGTCAAAGATTGGTTTGAACGCGGAACTTTTGTTGATTGCATGTTCAATTTGTTTCGTCGTGAATTTTTGATTGAAAATAAAATTCCTTACATCGAGAGCGGAGGAAATTTTTTGTTTGTATTTTTTTGGTTGATGAAGGCAAAAGTTTACGTCAAAATTCCCTATGCATCATATATTTACAGAGCAAATCCGACTTCAGTCTCAAACGTTAAACGCAATTTTAATTACGTCGGTGAAGTCATTGAAGATATGATCGACGTGATTAACGTCCTCGATAAATATTTTGAAGAAGAAGAATTTTTCAAAGACAAAAAATATTTGCGTGAATTGATAAAAATTGAAGCAACGGCTGTGAATGATTTGCATTGTTTGAAACGTCTGAGATTTTATGATTCAACGAAAGAAGCAGGGGGGGGGTACAAAAAGAACTTTACGAAGTCGTCGAAAGCAGCATGAAAAAAATATTCGGCGAAAATTATTGGCTCGCAATGTATTTTTTCAATACTGCGCATAAAAAAGATTTCGGTCAAAAATTGGAAGATGAAAAATTATTCCGAGAAAATACATCGGCAAGATTTATTTCATTTCCAACGTAAAAAAATTTTTGGAGATTTTTAAAATGAAAAAAAGTACATTGAATAAAGTCAATGAACTGATTGAACGTTATCCGGCGTTGAAAATGTGCCGCGAGGATTTAAATAATTCCGTGAAAATTATATGTGAGAGTTTTCAAAAAGGAAATAAATTAATTACTTGCGGCAACGGCGGCTCGGCGGCTGATTCTCAGCATATAGTCGGCGAACTTATGAAAAGTTTTGTTTTGCCTCGCTCAATCGTTCATTTCGATACTGAATTTTATAATCGTCTCATGGCAAATTATCCTGATGATGCAGATTATTTTATGAAAAATTTGCAATGTGCTCTTCCAGCAATTTCACTTGTCGGCGAAACAGCATTGACAACGGCATTTGCAAACGATCAAGCTGCTGATTTGATTTTCGCTCAACAAGTTTTGGGAATCGGAAATCAAGGCGATGTTTTGCTTGCAATTACTACTTCGGGAAATTCGGCAAATGTTTTATATGCAGTCAAAGTTGCAAAACTCAAGGGAATTAAAACGGTTGCTTTGACGGGACGGACAGGTGGAAAAATTAAATCTCTTGCCGATATTTCAATCTGTGCACCTGCCGATTCCGCTCATACGATTCAAGAATTTCATCTGCCGATTTATCACATGTTTTGTATCGCGGCGGAAAATGAATTTTTTGGTGATTGAATGAATAAAAA
>CAJOPN010000178.1 GCA_905236285.1 uncultured Selenomonadaceae bacterium
GTGGCGGAGAATTTTTAGGAATTTCTTGCAAAAAATTTTTTAAATTTTGTTCAGAACTTTGAGCAAAAATTTCGACGTACGAACCTTTATTTGCGACGGTGCCAAAAATAAAAAAATTATCGGCAAGATTTTTGATGAACGGTCGAAAGCCGACACCTTGCACGATACCGAAAATTTTTATGTTGAAAGTCAATTTAATCACCTCACGAAATATTTTATCACAGCGGAGATTTTTTATTGCAGGAAATTATTTTTGTTCGTAGAAAAGATTTTTATAAAATAAAAAGTTTCAAGGTGATTTTTATGAAAAAATTTTGTGAGGTCGTGAAAATTTTTGTTGTCGGATTGATTTATTCATCGATAATGATTTTTTCTACAAATTGCCAAGCAGTTGATTATTATGTAGGAAATTATTCGGACGGAGCAAAAGCGTATTTGATGACGGAAAGTATTCAAAAATATGAAATTCTTTCTGTAGATGGAACAGCTTCTGTCGGATATATTTTTAATGTAAAAGCTGTATATTCAAATCACAGCAGGATTGATGATTATAAATTCGACGGTATAGGCGGATATTTTTACGTAAATGGTAAACGTAGGATAGGAAAAGCAGAAAATGGTGATTATTGGACTACAGTAGAAAAAAATATTATGAAGTATATTGCAAAAATTAAATGGAGAAATTAAAAAATTTTGGGAGGTTTTAGTAATGAAAAATTTTCTATTGTATTTTATGAAAATTTTAGTATTAGTTTATGTTGTGATGTTTCATGCAAATGTTTCAGCAAAAGCAAATATTTATCCAGATACATTAGGAAATGGAGATTTGATTATTGTTACCGGTCACATGGGCGCCGCAACTTATGCAGTTAAATCGTCTGTTGCGGTAGAGGAATATAATCCGCCGTATTATAAAATTTCTATAGATATTATCACTTACAGCTTTTCTGAGGATTATTACAGAAAAACGGGAACTTATGTTGGAGGACCTTATAAATTACACCTAAAACAGAGAATGACGTTTTTTTATAACTATGAATCAAAAGATGTTCATTATTACGATGAAAAACGTAATACTTGGAAATATTGGGATATAAGAGTAAATCATAGTAATGCGGAGGGCTGGCCTCTAATACCTAATACGGCTGAGGTTGCATTTGTTTCAGCATACAATATGCGTTTTTTTGGCGATGAAAAATATTATAGTCCAATTTTGAAACAACATTTACAAATTATTAACGGAAGAATTTATGATTTACTTGGAGTTTAGAAATATAATAGACAAATTCGGAAACGTCAAAATATGTTATAATAGCATTGGTGATTTCGATGATTACGTTGAATGCGGAAAATGTTATCAAGCACTCGAAAATAAATCACATGCTGAAAAAGATTTTGCAAAAGCTAAGGCGTTAGGTTACAGATCGCGAAAAAAAATGAGGTGATGAATTATGGATGACACTAAAAGAAGAGAATTTTGGAAAAAATTTTCTAAAATAAAAAGTTACAATGACGAAAAAATAAAAAATTCTACAGGGCAATTGATAGAATCTTTAAAGGCGATACGAGATAATATCAGAAAAAATCTTTGGTCGATTTGCTTTACTGAAAATTACAATAATGAAACTTTATGGTTGAAGTACGCAAATAATCATAAAGGCATAGTTTTGGAATATGACTCCGATATTTTTAAACGTGCCTGTGAAGATGATGTACCTTATCATATTTCAATGTATCCTGTTGTTTATTCTGAAGATTCCTATGATTTTCGAATATATCATAAAAAATACTGCTGGCGAGGCAGATGATACTACATTCCTATGATGAAGAATGGCGTTTAATTTTTGCTAGCGGTTATATGGCAACTGATGATAGAAGACTTATAGCTAATGCCAAACCTACAAAAATTATTTTGGGATTAAAAATTTCAGATGATGATAAAAAAGCTGTTTTAATGGCGGCTCGACATGTTGGGATTGAAAATATTGAACAAATGATTATAAATGATGACGATGAATTTGTTTCAGAACCGATTAAATAAAATAAAAAATTTAAGCGACGGGAAAAAATTTTTCGCCGCTTTTTTTGTGTTATAATTCAGGAAAAACTTTAGGAGGAATTTTTTATGGAAATTGATAAAATTAAAACCGAACTCGCCGAACTCAGAAAAAAAATTAAATTTCATAACAAAAAATATTA
>CAJOPN010000179.1 GCA_905236285.1 uncultured Selenomonadaceae bacterium
AAAAAAATGGCTCCCCGAACTGGACTCGAACCAGTGACTCCCTGATTAACAGTCAGGTGCTCTACCGACTGAGCTATCGAGGAATTTGTCAAAGTGACTGCTCACATTCAACGACTTGAATTGTATCAGACAATTTTTATTTTGTCAAGAAAATTTTTTATCGGTAAAAAAATTTTTTCAGAATGTTTGTCAAATTAATTTACAACATAAAAATTTTGTGATATGATTAAAAAAAATTCGCGAGAAAATTTTAAAAGGTTCAAAATAAAAAATGACAGAGGAGGATTTTTAAATGCTCAACAGTATTGCAGTAATGACAAGCGGCGGAGACAGTCCCGGAATGAATGCGGCAATTCGTGCAGTAACCAGAACTGCACTTCATCACGGAGTAAAAGTTTGGGGAATAAGAGGCGGTTATCACGGACTTTTGGACGAAGAAATGTTTGAGATGAAATCAAAAGATGTCAGCGATATAATTCAACGCGGCGGAACATTTTTAGGCACGGCTCGCTGTAAGAGATTTGCAACGACTGAAGGAAGAATGCTCGGCTATAAAAATTTGATTGATCGCGGTATTCAAGGATTGGTAGTAATCGGCGGAGACGGTTCACTTCGCGGCGCATCAATTTTTTCTCAAGAAACAGGCATTCCCATCGTCGGCTTGCCAGGTACGATTGATAACGACGTTTGGGGAAGTGAATACACGATCGGTTGTGACACGGCAGCGAATACAATTATTGATGCGATAAATAAATTGCGTGATACTGCATCGGCTCATCGTCGAATTATCGTCCTCGAAGTCATGGGAAGAAATTCAGGCTGGCTCGCGATGGTAACGGGAATTTCAGGCGGCGCAGAATATATTCTCGTTCCGGAAGAAGAATATGATCTTGATGAAATTTGTGATGATATGAAAGAATCATACGCGAAAGGAAAAAGGTATATTTTGGTTGTTGTCGCAGAAGGAGCAGGCAGAGGTTACGAAATTGGAAAAGCCATTTCTGAAAAAACAGGTCTCGATACTCGCGTTTCAAAACTCGGTCACATTCAACGCGGCGGTTCTCCTTCAGTAATTGATCGTGTAAATGCAAGCCGTCTTGGTGAAAATGCTGCTCTTGCCATTATCTCCGGATTGAGTGATATTGTTTTCGGTTTCAATCGCGGTCATGTCGTTTCAATCAATCTTCACGACGCTGTAAACAACAAGAAAAAATTAAATCCCGAGTTTATGCGTCTTGCAAAAGTGCTTGCGTAATGTGTTTATATATAAAACTCTGAGGCTGTTGTCGAGCGAAACGACAGTCTCTGTTTTTTTAAGTAAGATGATGATAAAAATGAAAAAAATTTTCTTTTTCATAATATTGCAATTGTTTTTTATTTCAGAGACAAATGCAGCCGAAATTATTGACGATGCAAAAATTTTCAAAATCGGCTTGATAAATACAAATGATTCAAATCAATCAATTCGTGAAATTTATCACGATTATACACGTTCATATCTTGAGGAAATCACGAAAAGTACAAATTGGATTTTTGAATATGAAAACGGTTCATTGGAAGAATGCAGAGACAAATTATTGAACGGCGAACTTGATCTGATTGGACCTGTGCGGCGTGATGATAATAATGATTTTATTTATTCGGTCGGCAATGTCGGTTACGGAATTTTCAGCATTTATTGTTCAAATGAAAAAGAAATTTCGGGAACGGCTGAAGATGTCAACGGCATGAAAGTAGGAATGGTTGAAGATACCGAAGTTGAAAAATTTTTAATGTTTGCATTGAATCAAATGAATTGGAAAGTAACGGTTGAAAAATTTAAAATTTATTCCGAGTTGATGACGGCTTTCAGAAATGGAACGATAGATTTAATCGTTGACGATGGAAGTCATGTTACAAATGAAAAAATATTGAGTCCGATCGGTCAAGCTCCTGAAAATTTTATTTCTACTCCTTCACGTTTGCAAATGATGAAAGAATTTAATCACGCGGTTTTGCAAAGTGAAATTTTATATCCGTTTTTTTTAAATCGGCTTCGCAGTAAATATCTTTATCCCGTGCTTCAGAAGATGTCGCCTTACAGAGAACATGAAAAAAATTTTATTGCCGAATCACCGGCGTTAAAAATCGGCTTTCTTCCTGCTCAAATGCCTTTGTATGACACGAAAAATTCAAGGGGGATTTATATTGATTATTTAAATTTGATAAGTAAGGAAAGCGGATTAAAATTTGAATTGAAAGAGGCAAAAACTGAACAGGAACTCGGAGAAATGATTTGGTCCGGCAAAGTTGATGCGGCTTTTGTAATTTATTCACCCGGCAAATATCATTCAACAACATTTTTCACAAATGAAATCGATCGTGAATTGTTTGTTACAATCATCTCTCGCGAAAACATCAACAAAGAAATTCCGAAAAATGCAAAAGTCGCATTGATTCACACATTTAACGGAGTACAATCTTACTTTAAAAAAAATTATCCCGAATATACATTGAATTTTTATGATGACGTTGAAAAATGTCTTAAATCGGTTGAGCGTGATGAATGTGATGTTGCTTACATTCCGGCCGGAATTATTTGCCGTGAAAACAGTATGGTAACTCATCCTTCTCTTACTACTTCGGATGAATTTAATTTTCATCTCTCAATTTGTTTTGCAATTTCTCAAATACATTCGCGAGTTCTTCAAGAGGTTTTAAATACGGCGATATTGCATTTGAGTCAGAAACAAATTGATATGATTGCTCAAAAAAATTCCGAGCCGATAGTTTCAATGAATTACGTTCTTGCAACTTATCCTTTGCCGCTGGCTATGGCAATAACGATTGTTACAGGCACTTTTATTTTTTCGATTGCGTTTTATCTTCGCGGACGTTCACGCAAAAAACAAAATGAAATTCTCCTCGAAAAAAATATGGAACTTGAAACGGCATTGAGAGCAGTCGAAAATATGAGAGTTGATCGCGACAATTATCGAAGTGCGGCAGAACGTGACAAACTTACTCAGCTTTACAACAAAACTGCTGCCGAAAGAATTGCAAACGAAATGATTAAAGAAATAGACGATGAAAAATCTGCAGTCCTTTATGTGATTGATTTGGATCATTTCAAAGAGGCTAATGACACTTTCGGACATCAATATGGCGACAGAATTCTTGTTGAGTTTTCCGTTACTCTAAGACATATTTTTCGTGCAAATGATTGTGTCGGACGATTCGGCGGAGATGAATTTGTCGTAATACTGACAGGTTTTTTCAATGAAGAAATAATTTTTCGCAAGGCAAATCAAATTCAACAGGCGGCAAAAAATATAGATATTGATAAAAAAATTGTAAATGTAACTGCGAGTATCGGAATTGCAACAGCACCGAATCACGGCAGAGATTATGAATCACTTTTCAAGCAGGCGGACAGAGCACTTTATTGTGTGAAAGCCGACGGACGAGACGGTTATTGTTTGAATCCGCCTGAAGTTTTTCATTAATAAAAAAAGATTGGAGAAAATTTTTAAATGAGCAAACCTATAGTAGCGATTGTCGGTCGTCCGAACGTCGGCAAGTCAACTTTATTCAATCAAATCGGCAAGAAAAAATTATCAATCGTCGATGATATGCCCGGAGTAACTCGCGACAGGATTTATATGGATGCCGAATGGTTGAATCACGAATTTACAATGATTGATACAGGCGGAATTGAAATTGAATCTGAAGATAAAATTTTAAATTCGATGAGGATTCAGGCAAAAATTGCGATTGATGAAGCTGACGTAATAATTTTTGTCGTTGACGGTCGTGCAGGATTGACTTCCGCAGATGAAGAAGTTGCAAAAATTCTGCGTAATGCAAATAAGCCGATAATAATTGCCGTAAATAAAATTGACAGCGTTGAACTTGATATGAATATTTTTGAATTTTATAATTTGGGCTTGGGAGATCCGATCGGAATTTCTGCGTCAAATGCTCTTGCACTCGGTGATTTGCTTGATGCAGTCGTTAAAAATTTTCCGCAAAATGATTTTGAAATTCGTGATGAAGATGAAATAAGAATTGCGGTAATAGGTCGTCCGAACGTCGGAAAAAGTTCACTTGTAAATAAAATGATCGGTGAAGAAAGAGTAATTGTAAGCGATATACCCGGGACAACTCGCGACGCAATCGATACTCATTTTATTAAAGATGATATAAAATTTACTTTGATTGATACTGCAGGAATGAGACGAAAAAATAAAATTGAAGAACCAGTTGAACGTTACAGCGTAATTCGATCATTGAGAGCAATCGATCGCGCAGATGTTGTTTTGATGTTAATTGAGGCTCCCGTCGGTGTGACTGAGCAGGACAAAAAAATTGCCGGTTATGCTCACGATTCAGGTAAAGGCTGCGTTATCGTCGTCAACAAATGGGATATTTTTCCCGATAAGCATGACAGATCAACAAATCGTTTTACAGATGACCTTCGTGAACAACTCGGATTTTTGCAATATGCTCCCGTACTTTATGCGTCGGCACTCACGGGACAAAGAATAAATCGCGTGACTGAACTTGTAAAATTTGTGGCTGAACAGCAGTCAATGAGAATCCAAACGAGTGTATTAAATGAATTGATTCGAGATGCCATTTCTGTTAATCCTCCTCCGACAAAAAAAGGTAAGCAGCTCAAAATATTTTTTATGACGCAGGCTGATATTCATCCGCCAAAATTTATAATTTTTGTCAATGAACCCGAATTATTTCATTTTTCCTATTTGAGATTTATAGAAAACAAATTGCGTGACACATTCGGCTTTGAGGGTACGCCGTTAAAATTTGTGGTTCGTAAGCGCAATGAAGAAAATGAAGAATAAAAATACAATGGAGTGATTGAAATGTTTGATGTAATTATAATCGGAGCGGGATTTGCAGGCTCGGTTTTAGCTGAAAGATTTGCAACTCAAAAAGACAAAAAAGTTTTGATACTGGAACGTCGTCAGCATATCGGCGGCAACTGTTTTGATGAACGCGACGAAAACGGAATTTTAATTCACAAATACGGTCCTCATCTCTTCCATACAGATTATGAAGACGTTTGGAAATATCTTTCACAATTTACGAATTGGGACGTGTATCATCATCATGTGCAGGCTATGATTGACGGTCAAATCGTTCCTCTGCCGTTTAATTTGAATACTCTTCAAAAATTATTTCCTCCGCGTTTGGCAGACAAACTTGAGGCAGCTCTTTTAAATCGTTACGATTACAATACAAAAGTTCCGATTCTCAAATTGAAACAGTCTACCGATAAAGATCTTCGTTATTTGGCAGATTATGTTTATGAAAAAATTTTTTTACATTACACCGAAAAACAATGGGGACTTTCGCCGGAAAATATTGAAGGAGCAGTTACTGCAAGAGTACCGGTCTTTGTCGGACGCGATGACAGATATTTTAATGACAGATTTCAAGCCGTTCCGTCAAAAGGTTACACGGCTCTTTTCAAAAAAATGTTGAATCATAAAAATATAAAACTTATGCTCAATACAAATTTTAATGACATTATGAAAATTGACGGCGATAAAATTTTGTTCTTCGATCAACCGTTTGAAGGAAAAATTATTTATACGGGACAGCTTGATGAATTATTTGATGAAAAATTCGGTGCACTGCCTTACAGAAGTTTGGATATGAAATTTGAAACAGTCAACATTGAAAATTATCAATCGGCTTCTACCGTGAATTATCCGAACAATTACGACTTCACAAGAATCACGGAGTTCAAAAAAATTCATCATACAAATTCCAAGTCAACGACTATTTTGAAAGAATATCCTCAAAATTATGTTCGCGGCAAAAATACTCCTTACTATCCGATTTTTACTGAGGACAATCAAAAACGTTATGAACAATACGCGACTGAAGTAAATAAAATTCAAAATTTGATCGCAGTCGGACGTTTGGCAGAATATCGTTATTATGACATGGATGACATCGTTAAACGTGCGCTTGATGTGTTTGGTGAAATACAATGAAAAGTTTTTATAAAAATTAAAATCAATCATTGAATTAAAAATTATTTGTTGACAAAAAATAAAAAGTAATTTAAAATTCGTTTGAAAATTGTTACTTTTAAAGCAACATCAAATAATTTGGTGATTGAATCAATGAATTATAAAGAATTCGTAATGAGTTTAAAGACTTTAAAGCATGTTTATCTTTTGAGCGGTGCCGAAGATTATTATATTGATCATGGTGTTGAAGAAATTTTAAGCAGGCTTTTTAAAAATAAATCTGAACGTGATGAAGGTCTCGTTAAATTGGATTGCGACAAAAAAATTGAAATTGGTGAAATAATTAATGCAATTCAAACGACACCTTTTTTTACAGAAAAAAATGTTGTTTTGATTAAAAATACAAATCTTTTTAAAGCAAAAAATTCATCAGACGACGACGAAGGCAAATGGAAATCGGGATTAAAATTAAAAGGCAATACTCCGCAGGACAGATTGGCAGAAGTTCTTTCGGATATGCTGGAAACAAATTATGTAATTTTCACGACTAAAGACAACGTCGATAAAAGAAAAAAACTTTATAAAACGGTTTCTAAAGTTGGAATTATTCTTGAGGCAAATCCGCTGAGACATTGGGAAATAGATAATTGGCTTGATTATACTCTGCGTGATCTCAAAAAAGATATGGATAAAGAGGCTCGAACTTATTTTATTGAAAGAATAAGCATGTTGCCCGAAATTTCTTTGAATTATTTGGAAAATGAATTAAAAAAAACTGCGCTTTACGTATTGTCTCCGACGATAAAGAAAAAAGATTTGCAGTTGACAATGGCTGAACCTCCCGAACTTTCGGCATTCGCATTGATAAACGCCTTGAGTGAAAAAAATTTAAAAAAGGCAATGTATCTTCTTGAGTCACAAATTAACGAGAAAAAAGAAATTCCGTTGATAGCCTTACTCGTCCGAAATGTCAAATTGATGCTCAGAGCAAAATATTACACTAGGAAAGGTATTCAGAGCAAAGAATTGGCGGCGAAATTGGAATTGAATCCGTATATTGCGAATAAAACTGCTGAAAATGCAAAAAAATTTTCCGACAAAGTTTTGGAAGAAGTTTTTTTAATGCTCGCCGACGCGGATTATTTTTTTAAAACGGGAAAAGCCGGCTCTGAATTTTTGGAACGAATTATTTTTAAACTCGTTGAGGGATAAAATGAACGAAAAAAATTTGGCATCGAAATACGTTGAAAAAATAGATCGCCTTGCAAAAAATTTTGAAAAAATAAGATTGATGGAAGTCTGCGGAACTCATACAGTTTCAATTTTTCGTGCCGGTATTCGTCAAATGCTCCCGAAAAATATTGAACTCGTAAGCGGTCCGGGCTGTCCAGTCTGTGTTACTGCCGATGATTATATTGATAAGGCGATGGAGTATTCAAAACGTGACGATGTAATTATAACGACTTTCGGCGACATGCTCAAAGTCCCGGGCTCAAATTCAAGTCTGATTGAGGCTCAAGGTGAAGGTGCAGAAATTAAAATTGTATATTCGCCGCTCGATTCGATTGAAATTGCAAAGAAAAATTCATCAAAAAAAATTATATTTCTGGCAGTAGGATTTGAAACGACTGCACCGACTGCAGCGGCAACCGTTTTGATGGCAAAATCTCAAAATGTAAAAAATTTATTTATGCTTTCAGCTCAAAAATTGGTTCCGCCTGCATTAAAAATGCTGCTTAATGATTCTGAAGTTCATGTTGACGGATTTATTTTACCGGGACATGTGGCAGTAGTCATCGGAAAAAATGCTTTTAATTTTTTGGCGACAGATTATAAAACAGCCGGTGTCGTGACAGGTTTTGAACCGATTGAAATTTTAAAATCAATTTTAAGATTGTTGATTACGATAAATGACAGTAATGCAGAAATTTTTAATGAATATGAAAGCGTCGTCAAAGATGAAGGAAATATTTCGGCGCAAAAAATTTTAAATCAAGTTTATGAAACTGTCGATGCTCAATGGCGGGGAATTGGTTTAATAAAAAATTCGGGATTGAAAATCAACGAAAATTTTTCAGAATTTGATATTGAAAAAATTTTGCCGCTTAACGTCGAAAATATTGAAAAAAATCAAAAAAAATCTGCATGTCGATGCGGCGATGTTTTGCGCGGTGTAATAAATCCGCCGAAATGTCCGCTCTTCGGCAAAATTTGTGTCCCGACTCATGCAATCGGTCCTTGTATGGTTTCGGTTGAAGGAGTTTGCGCGGCTTGGTTCAAATACGGCGGCAGCAGATTTTCAAGATAAAAAAATTTTGAGGAGGATTTTTAAATTGAATCAGCGAGGCTTTGCAACATTGGAAGTAATTTTAATGATAACGGTACTCGGAATTTTATCGGCAGTTGCAATTCCGCGTTTCACTTCAGTAACAACTTCAGCAAATACCGCAAAAGTTCAAGCCGATTTATCTGCTCTCGATACTGCTATTTCTCTCTATCAAATGGATAACGGAAGTCCTCCGACAGAATTAAATCAACTCGGTAATTACATTCAAGGCATTGACAAATTGAAACCGCCGAAAGGAAAAGTTTACAGAGAAGGAACGGAAGAGGATATAACTGCAACTTCTTATGAAATAACTTCAAACAATAACAATCCGCGTGCAACTCTTGACAGCAAAACTTCAGAAGATTTTTATAAAAATTCAACGTCAACTTCCTCAACAAATTCAAGCACTTCATAATGCCATGAATCAAAAAGGTTATGCAATTATCGAAATTATAATTGTCGGCGCGATTCTTGCAATTTTCTCTTCAATGATTGTTCCCAAAATTAATGATTCATTGCAGAGTGCAAAGGCAAATTATTTGATTGAAAGTCTTTACTCAGAACTTCGTTATATTCAAGCCTTGAGTCGACTTACAAATTATGATAAATCGGATCTTTTTCAAATCGGAACAAAAGATTTTTCACCTTATGCACTTCATCAAAAAAATTTTAATTATTTCACAGTTCGACTTTTTAATGACAGTAATTTACTGCGAAAATATATTATTCCCGAAAATTTTTATTTTAATGAAGAATTTAGCTTTTCAATTTCGACAAAGGGTATTCCGAATAATTCAAAATCTAAACCGACTGACAGCGGACGAATAATTTTAAAAAACAATTCAAAAATTTGCAAACCTGTTATCGTTTATGACAGCGTAGGAAGATTACGATTCGGTGAAAAATAAAAAATCATCTCCTTAATTTTTTTGGAGATGTTTATTTATTTGCAAAAAAATTTTTAATCAACGTTAATTCCTACCGACAATAATTTTTGTTTAATTGTTTCAGGGGCTTTTTTATAAAAAATATTCTCTCTGTAATTGTTCATTTCTTTAAATAATTTTTTTACATTTTTCTTGGTCAATTCGTGAAATTCGGGAGTCCATTCTTCCAGATATTTTTCGTAGCGACCAAAAAAATCTTCAAGTTTAAAATTCAAAAATCGCGGTTCAGGATTTAAATCCGGATTTTTGCTGAAGATATATTGCCGACCGCGTGACGGCTGTTCATAATACAAAAAATGAACGCAATAAAATTTATAAATTTCTTGAATATCAATTTTATGATTAACTTTTTCCAAATTTAGCACAAGATTATTAAATTCTTCTTCTGTTCGAGGATTTAAATCAAAATCAAATGCAATGTGAGGATTGTTGCCTGCATTTATAACTTGAATTCCAAGAGCAGGATATTCATGTCCTATTGTTCCCCAAATTGTAAATGCAAATTTTATTCCTTCTTCTTTTAATTGTTTAGGTGATGTCCAAGTCGGTATCAATTTAATGTTGGGATAGTGTTGCAAAAAATCTTCAACATATTTTTGATCACGTTCATTAGCTATGGGATGTAATTTTAAATACCAATCATAATTTGTTTGATTTGAAAGTTTTCCAAGATGATCGAGCCAATCTATCATACCGCTGAAAATTTGCCAGCCGTTACAATAAAGATCATCATCTATTGCATGCGGACAGATTAAAACTTTTAATTTATTATTTCTCGCTAAAACTCTTTCTGTCTTTTCCACCGAATAAACAGTTTTTTTCATATAAGATACAACATCAGTATCACCATGACCGCCTTGTAATCTTTCGTTCAAATCACGTTTTGCC
>CAJOPN010000180.1 GCA_905236285.1 uncultured Selenomonadaceae bacterium
AAAAAAATTCGACAGCCGCCGTTGACTGCCGATCTTTTTTTATTTGAAAAATTATCTTTTGAGTCTACGCAGAAATACATCTTCCATTTCCGGATAACCGAAGAAAAATCCTTGAATGTAATCTGCTTTACATTCGTCGCGAAGAAAGATATAAGCTTTTTCTTCTTCAACGCCTTCAATACAAACTTTCATTCCGATTGAATGACAAAGTTGAACGGTATATTTAACCAGATTGCGATCGAAATCACTCTTTAAAATATCTTGAACGAAAACGCGATCAATTTTAATGACATTGCAATTAAAATTTTTCAAAAATCCGAGAGATGAATAACCTGTTCCGAAATCGTCCATTGCAATTTGAATTCCGAGATCGTGAAAACTTGAAAATTGTCGATTTACAAAATCCCAATCGTAAACATTCTGACTTTCGGTAAGTTCAAAAATTATCGTCGTCGGATCAATTTGATGTCGTTCAATGCAATCTTGCACGAACGGGAAAAACATATGTTCTTCAAGCTGATAAAGAGAAATATTAATGCTCATTTGAAAATCAGGCATATATTTTTGCCATTTTTTCGCAGTCGTCACGGCATTTTCAATAATCCAGTGACCGACAGGGATAATCATACGAGATTTTTCGAGCATCGGAATAAATTGCATCGGAGCAACGACACTTCCGTCTTTGTCGTACCATCTGAGAAGAGCTTCCGCACCGATTAATTTTCCGTCTTTTGCATCAACTTGCGGCTGATAGCAAAGGAAAAAATCTTCGCAGCCTCTTGCAATACTGTTCTGCATTAAATTCATCATGCCGATGTCATAACGCCAGCGATCATAAGTTTCTTTACTGAAAAATGCAATTTGATCGCGACCTTTTTGACGAGCAATCTCAAGTGCGACTTCTGCATAACGGAGTAAAGTCACATCATCTGAGGCATCAGTCGGATAAAATGCAGCTCCAGCCGATGCAGTACAATAAATTGTATCTTCAACGTTGCGAATTTCTCTCATACAAAGCTGAACGCTTGAGAAAATAATTTCAACTTCTTCAGGCATCGCGAACGGCATAAAAAATCCGAACATATAACCGTCAAGTCTGAACAAACGAATATCCGGCGGAAGAATATCGGTAATATTTTGAGCAATTTGTCTGAGTGCAATATCGCCGAATTGATGTCCGTATGTTTCATTTATGACGTGAAAATTGTCAAGACCTATAACGATAACTGCACCGTGAGCATCAGGCGAACTTTTGAGTTCTCTTTGAAGAGCGGCATCGAAAGCGCGGCGAGTTAAAAGACCTGTAACGTCATCGGCATTCAATGTCAAATCCATTCTGACTATTACGCCTGACCAAATTATCGGCTCACCGTTTTCATCTCTGCCGATCGATCCGTGACAACTCATCCAGACATATTCATTATCAGGCATGCAGAAACGATATTCAAAGTCATGTTCATCATCATCTGCGCCTTTAACAAAATGTTTCTTGAGTCCGATTTCAAATTTTTCAATGTCATCATAATGAATTACTGAAGTAATTTGACTTTCAAAATCATTTGTGACATTCGACGGAAATTGAAAGTCTCTTGTAAAATTATCGGATAAAAGCACCACGTTATCCTTTAAATCAGCAACGAAAACATAAGTTCTCGGAATTGATTTTTGTAGTGTATCAAAATAAATCCGAATATTTTTAAGCGGAGATCCTTCTCTTATAAGTTCACTCGTTTCTGTCATCATAAACTATCTTCCTTTATTCAAACTCCTCATCAGAAGATTATTTTTAAATTCACAAAAAATTATTCGTCGTATTAAAAATAATTCCTTCACATTCATAAAAAAATCACAAAACAATTTTTCCGAAAGCGGCAATTTTTGAAAGAAGATTATCGACAGATTTTAAAAGTGCAAGGCGATTGCCGCGAATTTTTAAATCTTCGTCCATAACCATAACCGAATCAAAGAAAGAATCAATCGGTGAGGAAAGTTTTTTGAGAGCCTCAATCGCTCCTTTGTAATCGTGCATTTCAATGAGCTCATCTGCGACGACTTTAATTGCTTCAAATGCTTTGTAAAGTGTAATTTCGGCATCGACTCTCAAAATTTTTGAATCAATTTCGACTGATTCGGATTTTTTTGCAAGATTGCCGACGCGAACGAATGATTGAATAATTTTCGTTGAATCGTTTGATTTTACGAAATCGGAAATTGCGGAAGCTTTCAAAGTAACCGAATAAAGATCGTCAACGTCATCAATAACCGCATCAATAACATCGTAACGAACATTTTCGCCGAGAACATTTTTAATTCTCAAACGCATAAAATCTGCAACACTTTCAAAAAGTTTTTCACGTCCGACTTCATCTGAAATTTTTAAAAGAGTCATTGATTCATCGACAATTTTTTTGAGCGAAAGAGAATATTTTGATTCAATGAGAGTGTTGACAATTCCGAGTGCCTGGCGACGAAGTGCAAACGGATCCTGCGAACCTGTCGGAATCAATCCGCGACTGAATGTTGCAACGATATTATCAATTTTGTCTGCCAATGATAAAATTCTTCCTGCGGTTGATTTCGGCTGATTGTCACCTGCAAAACGCGGCATGTAATGTTCGTCAATCGCCGTCGAAACTGCGGCATCCTCACCGTCGAGCTTGGCATATTCACGTCCCATTATGCCTTGCAGTTCAGTAAATTCAGTTACCATTCCCGTTACCAAATCCGCTTTTGAAAGTTGCGCCGCTCTGATTGAATTTTTTTTGTCTTCTGCCGACACCTTTAATAAGTCTGCAATCAATGCCGAAAGTTTTTCGAGACGTTCGGTCTTTTCGTAAATTGAGCCTAATCCTTCCTGGAAGACGACTGTTTTTAATTTCTCGCGATGTTGTTCCAAAGTTTTTTTGCGATCTTCATTGAAGAAAAATTGAGCGTCTTCAAGTCTTGCTTTCAAAACTCTTTCATTGCCGTGTTGAACTGTTTCCAAATATTCACGTCCGCCGTTACGAATTGTTATAAACAACGGCATTAATTCGCCTTCAAAAGTTTTTACCGGAAAATATCTTTGATGATCTCTCATCGGAGTTATTACAGCTTCAGCCGGCAATTTTAAATATTTTGTGTCAAATTTTCCAGCCAATGCCGTAGGATATTCGACCAAATACAAAACTTCTTCCAAAAGATCATCTGTAATTTCAGCCTTGCCGCCGCATTCTTTAGCGACCGCCTCAATTTCGGCAACTATCATTGAGCGGCGTTGTTCCTGATCGACAATTACAAAATTTTTTTCGCAATCGGCAACATAATTTTTTGCATCGGAAATTTCAAAATCGCCTTCACTTAAAAATCTATGTCCGCGTGATTTTCTGCCTGATTTTACATTTGCAACTTCAAACGGAATTATTTCATCTCCGAAAAGTGCAGCAATCCATCTCAACGGACGAATAAATTTAAAATCCAAATTTCCCCAGCGCATATTGTTCGGAAAATTTAAGCTGCAAATTATTTTCGGCAGCATATCTTTTAAAATTTCACTTGTCGATTGTCCTTTTTCGTGAACGATTGCATAAACATAACCGTCTTTTTGAACAAGATTTTTCGGATCTACTTTTTGACCGCGTGCAAATCCTACCGCCGCTTTTGAAGGATTGCCGTCCGAATCAAATGCAATTTTTATTGAAGGTCCGCGTTTTTCTTCTGAAATATCGGCTTGAGTTTCGTCAACGTCGTTAATAATCAAAGCCAATCTGCGTGGCGTTCCGAGAGTTTTTATTTCACCGACTTTTATTCTTGAATCTTTGAAAGATGTTTCAGACAAATTTTTTAATTGCATCAAAATATTCGGCATTGCATGAGCGGGAATTTCTTCAGTTCCGATTTCCAGCAAAAGATTTTTCATTACTTAATCACCTCCGCAGATTTTTTGAGCATCGGATAGCCGAGTTCTTCGCGTTGCTTTAAATAACATTCCGCGCACATTCTTGCAAGTTTTCTGACTCTTCCTATAAATGCCGTTCTTTCACTCACGCTGATTGCTCCTCTTGCATCAAGAAGATTAAATGTGTGTGAACATTTTAAAACATAATCATAAGCCGGATGGACGTAACCGAGTTTAATAATTCTTACTGCCTCAGCTTCATATTTTTCAAAAAGATCGAACAGGAGATTTTCATCTGACAAATCGAAAGAATAAGTTGACTGCTCAAATTCATTTCGATGAAAAATATCGCCGTAAGTAACATCATCGGTCCATTTGACATCGTAAACATTCTCAACGCCTTGAATATACATTGCAAGTCTTTCAAGTCCATAAGTAATTTCAACGGCGACAGGCTTAACGTCTTGACTGCCGACTTGTTGAAAATATGTAAATTGGGTTATTTCCATTCCGTCGAGCCAAACTTCCCAGCCGAGTCCCCAAGCTCCGAGTGTCGGCGATTCCCAGTTATCTTCAACGAATCTTATATCATGTTTCTTTGCCTCAATTCCTATTGCCGCCAATGAATCGAGATAAAGTTCTTGAATATTATCGGGCGAAGGTTTCATAATTAATTGAAGTTGATGATGCTGATACAATCTGTTCGGATTATCGCCGTAACGTCCGTCGGCAGGTCTTCTTGAAGGCTCGACATATGCAACATTCCACGGTTCAGGTCCGAGTACTCTCAAAAATGTAAAAGGATTCATCGTTCCTGCGCCTTTTTCAATATCATAAGGTTCAGCCAATATACAGCCTTGATCCGACCAAAATTTTTGAAGTGCCAAAACCAGTTCTTGAAATTTCATTTAAAAATTTTTCCTCCCAACAATTATTTTATCGACTAAATTATAAAAAATCATAAGATAAATGTCAACAATTAACAATTTGCCTGTTCATTCTGTTCCGAGAAAAAGATCTATGAGAGGTTTCAAAAATTGATAGACAAGTCCCCATGCCGGAAGTAATGATATTCCGAAAAATAAAATCAAATTAAAAAGCATTGCCGCCAGAGATTTTTTAAAAATTGCATAGAAAGAAAGCAACGAGCATACTCCCCAAATTGCCATTTGCCAATATTCTGCGGCGAGTACTTCATTAAATTTTGCGTAAATCAAAACTCCCGTGACGATCAAAATTATTATTGATACTGCAAAAATCCATTTGTATTTTGTCGTGACGTGAAAAAAATTTTTTTGATTTTCGGCGGCATTTTGATTTTCGTTTAAAATTTTAATTTCGTCCGACGGTTCAATTTTTTCTTTGAATTTTATTTCGGATTTATTTTCAACGATTGATTCGTTAATTGAATTTTTTTCGTCCAAAGGTCTCACCTCTCATCAAATTTTAAATTTTTGAACTTCATTTTGTAATTTCTGAGCCAATTCAGCCAATTTTTCACTTGCTCCCGCCATCTCGTGTATCATCGCCGATTGTTCCTGAGTTGCCGAAGATACCGCCTGCAAATTTGCCATTGATTCTTGACTGATATTCTGAACAATTTCGATTGCGTCCAAAATTTCGTGACTTGATGTATTTACTTCTTCAGTCTGTGAAATTGATTGTTGAACATTTTCATTTAGTTTTTCTACTGCGTCGCCGATTGCTTTGAATGCGTCGCCGGTTGCCATGATTGTCGTCGTTCCTTCGTGTGCGCTTTTGTTTCCGATTGAAATTGATTCGACCGCATCATTTGTATCATTTTGAATTGTATTTATCAATTCTGAAATATTTTTTGCGGCAAGTCCCGATTGTTCAGCAAGTTTTCTTACTTCTTCAGCGACGACAGCAAACCCTCTTCCTGCCTCTCCCGCTCGTGCCGCCTCTATCGCCGCATTTAACGCCAATAAATTTGTCTGATCTGCAATCGCCGAAATGGTATCAACAATTTTTCCTATTTCATCTGAACGTTTTCCGAGTTCGCCGACTACTTCAGCCGATTTGTTTACTTGATCCGCTATATTTTTTATTTGTTCGACTGCAAAATCAACTTTTTTTCTGCCATCATTTGCTGATTCCTGACTCGTCTTTGCAAAGTCGTCCATTGTCTTCGCACTTGCATGCAATTCATGCATTTTCACACGCATGTCATCAACTATTTCTTTTAATTTGTCTATCGTTTGTGTTTGTTTCGCCGCTCCTTCATTCATATTGACTGCATTCGCTGCCGCCTCTTCCGTAGTATTCGCGACTTGAGTTGTGCTTGCTGTCAATTCTTCACTCGATGCCGCCACTTGTTCAGCAGCATTCGCTATATCTTGCAATAAATCTCTCAATTCTTTTTTCGTCTGATTCAATCCGTGTGACAATTTTCCTATTTCATCGTCCGAAGTTATTTCCAAATCCGGAATTTTTAAATCACCGCTTGCCACTTTTTCAAGCGAATCCGCAACATCATCAAGTTTTTTCATCTCGCGGCCGATTAATTTCCATGAGCCGAATCCCATCACCAAAATTATTACTGCGACTATCACGGCGATTGAAAATATAAAATCATTTTGAATATTGTCAAGCGAACTTGCAGGCAATCCAACAAAAACCATTCCGATTATATTTCCGGATGAATTTTTTATCGGTGAATATGCTGCGTGATAATCTTCTCCGACGACTTCAGCTCGTCCCGTGAATGATTTCCCGCCTTTTATTACTTCGTCAATTATTTTTTCAGATGCTTTCGTTCCGATTGATCTTTGTCCGTCAGATTTTTTTACTGTTGTCGCCACTCGCGTATCATTTTGAAAAATTGTTACATGTCCTTCGCAAATTTTGCCGAGCTTGTCAACTAATTCATTATTGTCGTTTATTTTCGTGCTGCCTTTGTAAAGTTCTCCGTTTAAAATTTTCCATTCGCCCGGATTACTGTATTCTATAATCTCCAATATTGAGTTTACGTTTGAACTCGCCTTGCTCTGAAGTGAAATTTCAAATCCTTTGTCTGCACTCCTGTAACCAAGAACTCCCATACAAATACAAATCAAAATTATCACAACGTTGAATGATACAACGGCTTTAGTCTGCAAGTTCATCTCAACATCTCCAAAATCTTTTTAAAAATTTTTCAAAATTATTTTATCGCAAACAAATAATATTGTCAAAAAAAATCAAAAAAAATAAATCGCAAGAAAAATTTTTTCATTTACGATTTTTTATTTCAATTCAAAAAATTTTTTTATAAGAATTAATTTGCACAATCGGCAATATATTTTTGTGAAGTTGAATCATTTTCAAAATTTCTGTCGTAAAGAAGAGCAGCAATCATAATTACCAGGAATGAGCCGCCGTTATGAACGAGTGCTCCCGTTACCGGCGTTAAAAGTCCTTTCAATGATAAAATTATCGCGACAAAATTTATAAAAAGTGAAAGACTTATGCCAAATTTAATTGTATTGACGGTTGCATTTGACAATTTTTTAAGGTAAGGAATTTTTGAAATATCATCGCTCATCAATGCAATATCCGCCGCATCAATTGCAATATCACTTCCCATTGAACCCATTGCAATGCCGACATCAGCCGTTTTCAATGCAGGTGCATCATTTATGCCGTCGCCTATCATGCAGACTTTTCGATTTTCTTTCTGCAATTCCGAAATGTTTTTAACTTTGTCTTCAGGCAAAAGTTCAGCTCTGATATTTTCTATTCCGGCTTTAAAGGCAAAATATTCCGCCGTCCGTTGATTGTCTCCTGTCAAAAGTATTGTTTGAGTATTCAATTCCTTCAAGTCGGCCGCCATTTTTCGAGCTGCAGGTTTTAAAACGTCCGAGAGTGCGATTATTCCGATCAAATTTTTTTCAATCGCAGTCAAAATCGAAACTTTTCCTTGACTTCTTAATTCTTCAATAATTTTTTTCGCTTCATCTGAAATTTTTATTCCGTTTTCAATCAAAAATTTTTCATTGCCACACAAAATATTTTCGCCGTCAAGCTGTGCAGTAATTCCTTTTCCGGATTTCATTTTAAAATTTTCGACATCTTGAAAATTTACATTTGATTTTTTTGCGTGATTCGTTATTGCCTTGCCAAGAGGATGTTCACTTCGAGATTCTGCTGCCGCCGTCATCGAAAAAATTTTTTCCTTTGAAAAATTTTCGTCAACTGAAATTATATCCGTCAC
>CAJOPN010000181.1 GCA_905236285.1 uncultured Selenomonadaceae bacterium
ACAAAAAAACGTGAGGAAAAACAAAATTCATAAATGAAAAAAGGGAAGGCGGGAGGGATTTTTTTTAAATGAGGAGGGTTGTACAATGATTTGTTTAAAAAAATTTTTAGGCTTGATTTGCGGAGTAAGTTTGTTTGCCGGTTTAACAACAGGCTGCGGAGGAAACGGCGGCGGAGATAAAATTGCTTACTTATGTTTCGATGAAAGCGACACATTCGGCGGTCAAATTATCGGCGGCGAATTTAAAAAAGGAGCTCAAAGCAAAGGTCTTGATGTTGAATATTACGATGCAAAAGGCGATGGCAATTTACAAATCGACCAGATGAAAGAGGCAATAGCAAACGGAGCAAAGGCAATAGTACTGCTCGCGGCTGATGGAGACAGTATAATTCCGACTGTTGAACAGGCAAATGAAAAAGATATTCCGGTTGTCACTTTGAATCGAGATGTAAACGGCGGAAAAATTTTAAAAGCAGGTTCCAATGATTATGAAGCAGCAAAACTTCAAGCTGAATACATGTTAAAAAATTTACCTCAAGGTGCAAAAATTGTTTATCTTGAAGGAACTAATACTCAAAAGGGTGCACGTGAGCGATGGGAAGGTTTTAAAAAAGAATTTTTAGATAAACGTTCTGATGTTGAATTGCTTGACATGCAGGACGGTGATTACAGCAAAACTGAAGCAATGAAAATTATGTCCGTCTGGCTTTCAATTTATCCTAAAATTGATGCAGTAATTTGCGGAAATGATCAAATGGCATTGGGAGCAGTAATTGCACTTAAAGCCGCAAATCGTCTCGCAGGCTGTCAAGTCAGCGGAGTTGATGCAGTTGATGATGCATTGAAAGCCGTTGCTGCCGGCGAAATGGTTCAGACTATTAAACAAGATGCAGTTAAACAGGCAAACGGAGCAGTAGAAATTATTGAAGAAATAAACAAAGGCGGCAATCCTTCCGATAAAATTATTCCGTTCGTCTCAATCACAAAAGAAAATGTAGCTCAATACAAGTGAGGTGAAGTTGTCATGTTGGAGAATATTTCTGTAAAAATTAAAATTTTATTTCTGTCGGTTGTTATGATTGCAATTATTTGTATAGTGGCAGGAGTCGGAATATATTTTAACAATCAGGCGAAAGATTCAATCGATGAAATGTATAACTCCAATCTTACGGCGACACAATTTTTGAATGATGCCAACAGTCATTTCAGAAATATTGATGTTGATATTGCATATATTTTGTTGAGCGGACCCGGAATTGACAGAAATGTTTTGCAGGAAGATATTGTTTCGCGGCTTGAAGGAATACGCGGCAATGTTGATAAGCTCAAAGAAATAGTTCGCAGCGAGAAGTCACAAAAATTATTGCAGGATTTGAGTACACATATCGATCAAGCAACTTCGGCAGTCAATGCGACAAAAGGTCTTTCAAATTCGCCGCAGGATAAAATTAAATTGTATAAAAATTTGATGATAGTCAAGTCGATTGCAAATGATTTAAATGCAATCACACCTGACAATGTATTTCAAGGAAAAGTTTTGTTTGAAGAAAATAATAATCGTTACGATACATCTTTAAAAATATTTGCGGCAATTATAATACTCGGTTTAATTTTTGGAATCAGCGCGGCAGTTTATATTGCAAGAGGAATTGCAAATCCGCTTGGACGAGCGATTGAAGAATTAAATGTCGTTGCGAAAGGTGATTTGACTCGCGAACTTCCGCAAGAACTCATTCATCGCGGCGATGAAGTCGGAACAGTCGTTCATGCGCTTTCAGAAATGCAGAAAAGTTTGAGAGAAATTTTAAAAAGCGTTCACAAAGAAGCACAAGAAACAGTTGAAATGGCTGAGAAAGTTCAAGAATTAATCAAAAAACTCGATGAACATACTCAAGACATGTCGGCAGTAACCGAGCAAATGGCAGCAGGAACTGAAGAAACAGCGGCGACGACTGCAAATATTCAAACGCTTTCGGAAAATGTAAACGCAGAAATTAAACAAACGTCCGAAGAATCGCAGAGAAGTGAAAATTACGCAAATGAAATTGACGAGAGAGCAACTCAACTTCAAGAGAATACAAAAAAATCGGTCGATGCGGCTCACGAACTTTATGCACAATCTAAAGAATCACTTGAAAAAGCAATCAAATCCGCGCAGGTGGTCGGCGATATTGAAAGGTTCACAGGCGAAATTGTAAACATAGCGGATCAAACAAATCTTTTGGCACTTAATGCAGCAATCGAGGCAGCAAGAGCAGGCGAACACGGAAAAGGATTCGCAGTTGTCGCAGATGAAGTCAGAAAACTTGCTGAACAAACTGCAGGCTCGGCATCAAATATCAGACAACTTACGGATCAAGTTATGAGCAGCGTCGATGAACTTTCAAAAGGTGCATTTGCTATTTTAAATTTCATTGACAGCACAGTTTCGCAAGATTATGAAGAAATGACGAGAACAGCCGAACAATATATGAAAGATGCCGCATATGTCAAAGAATGGGCTCAACAGAGCAATGCACGTGCAGAAGATCTTTCACATTCAATTCAAACGATGACACAGGCAATGGACGATATTTCAAAGGCGACAAATGAAAATGCCGTCGGAAATACGAGCATTGCGGAAAAAGTTTCATTGATGGCTGAAAGTGCTCACGAAATTTTGCAGAAGATGAGCGAATCTGAAGAAAGTGCAAAACGTTTAATGTCTCAAGTAGAAAGATTTAAAATTTAAAAATTAAAATTAGAAATGGGTATGAACGATGAAAAAAAATTTAACGATAATATTAATTTTGATGATAATATTTTCATTGGTGACGACGAGTGAGGCAGCGAAAAAAATAAAATTCGACAAGAAAAAATTAGCAGCGGCTCAGCTTGTCGATGCAACACCAAAATTAAATCCGATGGTAACTGCAAAAGAACCACCGGAATTTGTGACCATTTTCGGAGAGGCTGAAGCAACTCAAGGGCAAATGATTCATTTCATTGAAAAACGAAATAAAAAACCGCTGTTAAACTGCACGGTAAAACAAATCGTACAGATATATTACGAAGAGGCAGATCGTGAAGGAATCCGTCCCGATGTGGCAATTTGTCAGGCATTGAAAGAAACGGGATTTTTTGGTTACGGCGGAGATGTTTCACCGAATCAAAACAATTATTGCGGACTCGGAGCGACAGGAAATCACGAACCCGGAGCAAAATTTGACTCGCCGCAAACGGGAGTTCGTGCACATATTCAACATTTGCTCGCATACACTTCAACACGTCCGCCTAAAACTCCAATAGTTGATCCTCGCTACGTCCTCGTTCGCGACAATCGAAAAGATGTATTCGGCAAGGCTACTCATTGGACGGATTTAAACGGAGTTTGGGCAGTACCCGGAAAATATTACGGTCAAGAAATTTTACAAATTTGGCAGCAAGCTCAAATGCCGGATGCGTCAAATGAATCATTGATGGCTGCGAATCGAAATATAAAACTCAATGCACCTACTGCCGAAATGTTCGTGTATCGCGGATTGGTTTATTTTGCACGAGGTGAAAACGGTTTCGAAAATGATTATTACAATGCAATGGAAGATTTTGAATCGGCTTTAATGCTTGACAAAAATTCGGTTGAAGCTCTTTACAATCTCGCAATCACGAAAGAAATTTTGAATAAAAATGTTGAAGCAATAAAAATTTATGATCGACTTTTGGAAATTAACGACAAATTTGAGCTGGCATTTTATAATCGCGGTTACTTAAAACTTTTAAAAAATGATTATGAAAATGCAATCGACGATTTCAAAAAATTATTGGAAATTGAAGCGGTAACTGCCGATGCTTGGAATGAAATAGCAGTTGCGCACTTCAAACAAAAAATGTATCAAGAGGCTTACGAAGATATTCAAAAAGCGTATGAAATCAATGATCGAAATGAAACAGTTTTGAAGAATAAAGAAATTATTGAAAATTGTATCAAGAAGAAAAAGAAATGAGGAATTTTAATTGACAGCAAGATTATTGGAAGGAAAAATATTTTCGGCACAGATTAAAGAAGAGGCAAAAACAGGCGTTGAAGAAATTAAAAAAAATTTTGGAATTACGCCTTCGCTGGCAGTTATAATTGTCGGAGAAAATCCGGCATCGAAGGTTTATGTAAGAAATAAACATAAAACATGCGAAGAACTCGGAATAAAATCAATCGTGGTTGAAATGTCGGAGCACTCGACGAAAGAGGAATTGATTGAAAAAATTGATGAACTCAACGCCGATAAATCAATCAATGGAATACTTGTTCAGCTGCCGCTTCCGAATGAAATTAAATCACATGAAGAAGAAATTTTAAATCGAATTGATCCTCTCAAAGATGTTGACGGATTTCATCCTTATAACGTCGGAAAATTGGTTACAGGTTCGCCGACTCTCGTCCCGTGTACTCCTGCAGGCTGTTTAAAAATGCTTGACTTGGCAGGAATTGAAATTGACGGAAAACGCGCAGTAATAATTGGACGTTCAAATATCGTCGGCAAACCCATGCTGCATTTATTGATGAGCCGTCACGCAACTGTTACAGTTTGTCATTCTCACACAAAAAATTTGCCTGAAGTCACACGCGAAGCTGACATTTTGGTTGCGGCAATGGGGAAACCGAAATTTGTAACGGCTGAAATGATTAAACCGAATGCAGTTGTTATTGATGTCGGAATAAATCGAATTGCGCCGAAAAAATTGGTCGGTGATGTTGATTTTGAATCGGCAATAGAAATTGCAAGTGCGATTACTCCTGTTCCCGGCGGTGTCGGACTTTTGACAGTCGCAATGCTCATGCAAAATGTTATCAAAGCCGCAAAACTTCAACTTAATATTTAAAAACAATTTGCAAAATTAAATAAAAATGTGTATAATCGTTCAAAATATATTGCAGAGGAGAAAATAATTTTGAATAAAAATATACACAAATTCAAACAAGGCAA
>CAJOPN010000182.1 GCA_905236285.1 uncultured Selenomonadaceae bacterium
AAATCCGAACCGAGAGCTTTACATTCATCAAGAACATCATCATCGGGAGCATTTTCGCAAATCAAGCCTTCTTCTTTGAAAAGTTTTGCGCCTGTTCCTTTAGTGCGTTCAATCCATGATTCCATCCAGGCTCCGCCGCCCCAGCCGTATGATCCGAAAAGTGCAACGGGTACGCCGTTAAGTTTTGCCTCTGCCTCTGCAAAGAACGGTTCAAATGAATCTTCTTCCAAAACTTCATCGCCCATTGCGGGACATCCGAAAATCACGCCGTTATAATTTGCAATGTCATCAGCTTTAAATTCATCAACTTGAAAAATTGAAACTTCTGCACCGGCTTCTTTCGCACCTTCAACGATCGCATTTGCCATTGATTCAGTATTGCCTGTGCCGCTCCAATATACGACTGCAATTTTGCTCATTTAAAAACTCCTCCTCATTCAACTTTCTTTAAGTTGCGAAAAAATATTATCACATATGAAAAAAATTGTCAATTTATTTTGCAGCGATGATTTCAATTTCACAAAGTGCATTTTTCGGCAAATCTTTTACAGCAACGCAGCTTCTCGCAGGTTTTGAAATAAAATATTTTTCGTAAACGGAATTGAATTTTTGAAAATCGGAAATTTCAGCCAAAAAGCAAGTTGTTTTCACGACAGATTTAAAATCAAGTCCGACTTCTTCGAGAACTGCAGAAATATTTTTGCAGCATTGTTCAGTCTGTCCTTCAATATCATCTGCAGCAATTTTTCCGACTTTCGGATCAATTGCAATTTGTCCCGAAAGATAAATCAGTCCGTTGACTTCGATCGCCTGACTGTAAGGACCGACTGCCGCAGGAGCTTTTTCGGTATGAATTTTTTTCATCTTTTCCAAACGAATCACCTCATTAAATTTTAAGCGGATTTTTTGAGAGCATCTTCAACGGCGATCGCAAGTTGATCGGCGCATGAAGTTCCTCTTTGTCCGCAAGGATTGTTTTTAAGAATGTCAACGATTTTTTGAGCGTCTTGATCTTCAACGAGTTTTGAAATCGCAGACAAATTACCGGGACAACCTCCGACGAAATTTACATTGTGAATTTTTTTATTGTCGTCAATGTCAAATGTAATTTGTTTTGAACAAACTTTTTGCGGAATGTAAGAATAATTTTTCATTTTAAAAATTTCCTTCCTTCAAATATTTATTTTCCAATTTTTCAAGTGTGCCGTCCATACGAATTTCGGCAAGTACAAAATTTATGTAATTTAAAAATTCTTGATCGCCTTTCTGCATTAAAATTCCGCATGAATGACGAGTAAACGGCTCATTAATCAAAGGTGCCGCCAAATTTTTGTCAGACTTTATGTAAGTCAATGCCTCTACCGTTTCGGTTATCATTATATCGGCATTTCCTTTTGAAATTTGCTCGGGTATCTCTGCATTTTTCTCAAAGACAATAATTTTTGCATTTTTCAAATTGGCATGAGCAAATTTTTCATTCGTTCCGCCGGGATTAATCATTACTCTTACATCAGATTTATTAATGTCTGCAAGAGTTTTAAATTTTTTTGCGTCGCTTTTTCTGCAAAGAATGGTTTTTCCAAAAAGTCCAACGCCGTAGCCGTCAGACATCGCCATTATTTTTTCTCGTGCATAATTTCTTGAAATGCCGCAAAGTGCAATATCAAATTTTCCTGCAAGAGTATCAGCCGTTAATGTCGGCCATGTCGTTTGAACATATTCGATTTTTACATTGAGTGAATCGGCAATTATTTTTGAAATTTCAGCGTCAATTCCTTCATATTCGCCGGTTTCCTTGTTGAAATATGACATCGGACGATAATCTCCCGTCGTGCCGATTTTTATTGTGCCACGCTGATTAATTTCTTCCAAATGTCCGGCCTCAACATTTTTCATTGATGTCAAAACAATTATCAGCGCGAAAAGAATTAAATTAATTTTCTTAAACATTTTTTACCTCACAAATTTTTTAAAAGTTCAATAATTTTTTCTTTATATTCATCGCGATTGAAAACAAAAATTTCTCCGCTTTTGCGAATTTTAATTTCAATCGTATTTTCATTGATTGATTTCGGACTGATTGTAACTCTTATCGGATAGCCGATTAAATCGCAATCATTGAATTTAACTCCCGCACGATCTTTTCTGTCGTCAAGTATTACATCAATCCCGCAATCTTTTAATTCGTTATAAATTTTTTCGGAGTATTCAAGCTGATCGGAATTCTTGGCATTGACGGGAACAACGACGACTTCAAAAGGTGCAATAGCTCGCGGCCAGATAATTCCGTTTTCATCGTTATTTTGTTCAATCGCAGCCGCCATCGTTCGACCGACTCCGATTCCGTAACAGCCCATTTCAAAAAATTTTTCCTTGCCGTTTTCGTCCAAAAATGTTGCATTGAGCGATTTACTGTATTTGTCACCGAGAGTGAAAACTTGACCGACTTCAATTCCGCGAGTCATTTTTAAACTTTTTCCGCAATGTGGACACGGATCGCCTTCTTTGACCATACGAATATCAGTCACGATAATTTTTTTCTCGTCAAAATCTCTCTTCGGCGTGACATTTATAAAATGTTTGTCAACTTCATTTGCTCCGGCGACTGCGTTATACATTTCCATAACGGTTGAATCAACGACAATGATTGTCCCGTCTTTGATTCCGATCGGCGACATAAATCCTGCACAGCCGTTTGCATCATTTATTGCTGACTCTTCGGCCATATGAAGATGAAGTGCTCCTTCGACGGCATTTAAAATTTTTATTTCGTTTACTTCGTGATCTCCTCTTACAAATGCAAGAATCAATCTGCCGTCATCATCTTGAAATGCAACTGCTTTAATCGTTTTTTCAATCGGCACATTCAAAAAATCTTTGACCATTTCGATTGTGTGACAATTCGGAGTTTCTACTTTTTCTAACGGTTTCATTTCTTCAACTTCAGCTTTAATTGTTTTCAGTTCCGCTTTTTCATCGCTTGCTGCATATTCGCATGATTCACAGTAAGCAATCGAAGATTCGCCGTTTGGAGCAAGTACGGTAAATTCGTGAGAATGTCCGCCGCCGATTGCTCCGTTGTCCGCTTCGACAGGTCTGAATTTCAAGCCGCAGCGTGTGAAAATTTTTGAATAAGCGTCATACATTTTTTGATAAGAAATATTCATTCCGTCAACGTCTTTGTCAAATGAATACAAATCTTTCATAATAAATTCGCGGCTTCTCATCAATCCGAATCGCGGACGAATTTCATCACGATATTTATTTTGAATTTGATATAACATCAACGGCAGCTGTTTATAACTTCTCAATTCTGCGCGAATTAAAGTTGTAATCATTTCTTCGTGAGTAGGTCCGAGACAAAATTCTCTTCCGTGACGATCTTTCAATTTCATCATTTCCGGACCGTAAACTGCCCATCGTCCCGATTCTTTCCAATATTCCGACGGCTGCATTATCGGCATCATAATTTCTTGTCCGCCGTTGCTGTCCATCTCTTCACGAATTATTTGCTCAATTTTCCTTATCGTTCTCCAGCCGAGCGGCAGATATGAATAAATTCCGCCTGCTGCCTTGCGAATCAATCCGGCTTTCATCATCAATTTGTGACTGATTAATTCTGCCTCTGAAGGAAAATCTCTCAGCGTCGGTGCATATAATTGCGTTGCTCTCAATCAATTTCATCTCCCAAAAAATAATTTGTTGCATTTTATCACTATTTTTATTTGTTATCAAGAAAAAAATTTTACTTGCAATTTATTTAATTATGTGCTAGACTTTCAGCGTTAATTTTTAAATTTAAAAAATTTTTTGGAGGTGTCACCTTGCCTAACATTAAAGCATCAGTTAAGAGCATTAAGCAGGATGCCAAACGTCATGCAAGAAATTTGTTGATGAAGAGCGAAATTAAAAAGGCTCAGAAGAAAGTTTTGGAGGCAATCGCAAATAATGATGCTGCCGAAGCAAAAAATCTTCTCGCTCTCGCAGCAAAAGCTATCGACAAGGCTGCTTATAAACATACAATTCATAAAAATGCAGCCGCAAGAAAAAAATCCAAGCTGGCGAAGAAAGTCAACGCGCTTGGAGCATAATTTTTCAAGTTCATCTTCAACGATGGACTTTTTTAATTTTTTTTTTTAAGAATTTTTAAGAGCAGTTTTGAGAGTTCTCATATTTTCACGCATTTTGTTTAAATAATCGTCGGCATTCGAAGGATTTGCTTCACCTGTAACAATTGGATCAAGCATAAAAATTTTTGCACCCGTTTCATTGACGATTGTTTGAGCGGCATTCGATGAATATTGCGGCTCGGTGAAAATTACTTTGTGCGGCAAAGCATTTATTTTTTCAATCGTCTCTGCAAGTTCTTTCGGTGATGGTTCAGTACCCGGTTCATGTTCAATTACCGCCACGATATTTAAATCAAATTCCTTCGCGAAATATGGAAATGCCTCGTGAAAAGTTACAATATCTTTATTCGGCAGAAAATCCAATTCGCCATGCATTTGTTCACGGAGATCATCAAGCTGAGTTACATAATTCAAAGCATTTTTTTTGTAATCGAGCGAATGATCGGGATCAATTTCAGAAAGTCTGTTGCAAAGTTCAATTACTTGTCGTTTGGCATATGTAAAACTCAACCATACATGCGGGTTTATTTCTCCGTTCGTTTCAATCGGATTTATTTCATCGGCTTTTGACAAATCAATAATTTTTAAATCGGAAACTTCAGCGGCTTTATCCAAAAAAGATTCCATTCCGAAACCGTTTATAACTAAAACATCAGCCGTTGAAAGAGTTTTCATATCTTCAGGCGTAAGTTGATAATCATGCAGACAGCCGACTTGAGGAGCTGTCAAATTTACAACTTCGACATCTTCAATATTTTTTGTAAGGTTGATTGCGTGAAGATACATAGGATAAAATGACGTAACGATCCGAAATTTTCCGTCAGTACCTTTTCCTCCTCCACAACCGCTTACAATAATCGTCATCATCAAAATTATTATCGGTAAAAAAATTTTTTTCATAATAAATCACCAATCAACAAACCTTAAGCAGTAGGAGACTTAAATTTATGCATACGAGTTTTGAAACAAAGGATGAGGCAGAAAATCGCAAAAGCAATTCCAGCAGGATATGTAATCGTCGGCGAAAGCTGCAAACCTTCTTTAGCCTGAAGAATATAAGTAAAAGTAACGATTGACATAAAAATTGCAGGAATCATTGCAATGAAATATGCTTTTGAATTTTTTTTGTAATTATAAAGATAAACTGTACCGGTCCAAAGAATAATCATAGCGAGAGTTTGATTGAGCCATGAAAAATATCTCCAGATGATTGAAAAATCAATTTGAGTGAGAACAACGGCGATTACGATAATCGGAAGAGCAAGAATGACACGTTTTTTAGAGGTATCTTGAGCGACTTTAAACCAATCGGAAATAATAAGACGAGAGGCACGAAGAGCAGTATCACCGGTAGTAATGGGACAAGCAATAACACCAAACATTGCCAGAGTAGCACCGATACCTGAACCCATGAAACCGACACAAATTTCATAAACTGCACCGCCGGGACCTGCAGATTTAAGAGCCGCTGCAAGTCCGCCTGTCGATTCATAAAAAGTAACGCCTGCCGCTGCCCAAATTAATGCAATCATTCCTTCCATAACCATTGCACCGAAGAAAACGGGACGAGCCAATTTTTCGGATTTAATACAGCGAGCCATAAGAGGCGATTGAGTTGAATGAAAACCTGAAATCGCTCCACAGGCAACGGTTATGAACATCAGAGGCCAAATCGGAAGTTGTTCCTCAGCAGGATATAAGTTTGCAAATTGCATTTCTGGCATCGTATGACCGCCGACTCCAAAAAGCATTCCTAACATAATACCGAAAGCCATAATTATTAAGCAAACGCCGAAAATAGGATAAAATTTAGCGATAACTGTATCAATCGGAAGAAGAGTTGCGAGGAAATAATAAAAACCGATGATTGAAAGCCAAATTAACATTTCAACGCCTGTCAATTTCGTCAAAAGCATTGCGGGACCTGTCATAAAAACTGCACCGACGAGAACCAGCAAAACGACAGTAAAGACACGCATAACCGACAGCATTGTATCGCCGAGTTGAATACCGACAATTTCAGAAATGGATTTTCCGCCTTCACGAAGAGAAATCATTCCTGACAAATAATCGTGAACGGCACCTGCAAAAATCGTTCCGAGAACAATCCAAAAGTAGACGACAGGTCCCCAGAGTGCTCCGCCGAGTGCTCCGAAAATCGGACCGAGACCGGCTATATTTAAAAGTTGAATCATAAAAACTTTCCAGGTCGGCAGCGGAATATAATCAACGCCGTCATTTTTCGTAAGTGCGGGAGTCGGAGCATCGGTCGGCTGAAAAATATTTTCGACTATTTTACCGTAAATCAGATAACCGCAGATCAATGCAAAGAGTGCAATTAAAAAGGTAATCATTAAAAAATCCTTCCTTCAAATTTTTTATACTTAAATTAAAGTTCATGTCCCATTTTAATTTTTTTGACTGTGAGATATTTCTTGTCAAATTTCGTCGGCTGAATTGCAATCGGAACTCTTTCGGTAATTTTTAAACCGTGTCCTTCAAGTCCCGCTCTCTTTGCAGGATTATTTGTCATAAGTCTGATTGAAGTCAATCCGAGATTTGAAAGAATTTGAGCACCGATTCCGTAATCTCTCAAATCGGGAGCAAATCCGAGCAAAACATTTGCTTCAACTGTGTCTTTGCCTTCGTCTTGAAGAGCATAAGCACGAATTTTATTTGCAAGTCCGATTCCTCTTCCTTCCTGCCTCATGTAAAGAACAACGCCTTCACCTTCAGCCTCAATTTTTTTCAAAGCGGTTGCAAGTTGATCTCCGCAATCGCAGCGCAATGATCCTAGTGCGTCTCCCGTCAAACATTCACTGTGAACTCTCACCAATACATTTTCTTTGCCCGAAATTTCTCCTTTGACTATTGCCAAATGACATTTTCCGTCAAGAGTACTTTCAAATGCTTTCAATCTGAAATGACCGTATTTACTCGGAAAATCCACATCGGCAATTTGTTTTACAAAATTTTCGGTACGCTTGCGATATTCAATAAGAGATTTCACCGTTATGATATTGAGATTATGACGTTCGGCGAATTTTTTTAAATTTTCGGTTCGCATCATATGTCCGTCATCGTCCATAATTTCGCAGCACAGACCGGCAGGATAAAAACCGGCAAGCCTTGCAAGATCGGTTGTCGTCTCAGTATGTCCCGCTCTTCTCAAAACTCCGCCTTCAACGCTTCTCAACGGAAAAACATGTCCCGGTCTGCGGAATTGTGAACCTTTCGCTTTCGGATCAATCAATAATTTAATCGTACGGCAGCGTTCAAACGCAGAAATTCCCGTCGAAGTATCAAATGCATCCACGCTGATTGTAAATGCCGTTTCGTGATTGTCGGTATTATTTTGAACCATTTGAGTAATTCCGAGTTCGTCAAGTCTTTTGCCTTCAATCGGTGTGCAGATCAATCCTTTTGCATATGTCGCCATGAAATTTATGTCTTCAGGCGTTACAGTTTCCGCCGCAATTATCAAATCTCCTTCGTTTTCGCGATCTTCATCATCAATTACTACTATCATCTTGCCGTTTTTGATGTCTTCAATCGCTTGTTCCACAGTTGCAAATTCTGACATTAAAAATCTCTCCTCATCTCAAATTTTTATATAAATATCTTTTAATTCGTTTCATCAATTTTTACTTGCTGACCTTCTCTCAATTTATGAACGCCTGCTGTTACCACGACATCGTTTGAATTTAATCCGCTTACCAATATTTCATTGCCGTCGTAATTTTTCACGTCAATTTTTTTCAAGTGCACTTTTCCGTCTTCGACAATCCAAATTTTTGTTTCTTCTCCTGTTTGATATATCGCACTCAACGGCAATTTTTTTAAGGAATTTTCTTTGCTTTTTGATAAAATGAAAACACTTGCCGTCATTCCGAGTTGAATTTTTTCCGGCACATTCGGAATTGAAATTTTTATTGCAAATGTTCTTGATGATGAATCGGCAATCGGTGCAATTTCTCTTATAAATCCTTCGACATTTTCATCATTTGCCCAAAATTTTATTTTTACAGGCTGATTTATTTCGATTTCAGAAATTTTATTTTCGGGAATATCTGCCGCCACTTCCAATTCATCAATTTGAATCAATGTTGCTGCCGTCTGACCTGCCGAAATTATTTGTCCGCTTTCAACGTAAACAGCCGAAATTACTCCGTCAAAATCTGCCGTCAAATTTGTGTAACCGAGTGTATTTTGAGATTGTGCGGCGACTGCGATTGAATTTTCATAGGCGGCAAGTGCAGAATCATAAGAAGTTTGATATTGGTCCAATACTGAGGCGGCGATTGCTCCTTCTTTGAAAAGTTCGCGATAACGATTTAAATTGCTCGCTGCCAAATCAAGTTGAGCCTTCGCCGATGAAACTTGAGCTTCCGATTGATTCGTTTGTTGAATTACGTCACGCGGATTAATCGTCATTAAAATGTCACCGGCTTTAACGAAATTTCCGACATCAACATTTCGCGATAAAATTTGTCCTCCGACTTGGAACGCCAAATTTGTTTCGTATCTGCCTTTGACGACTCCGGAATAAATATTTTCATCCGAATTTATATTTTCGTCTGCTCTCTGCGTTTTGACGTAAGCAATTTTTTCTTGAGCAACTTCTTCATCTGCACAGCCGCAAATCATCATTGCAATCAGAATTATAAATAAAATTCTCAAAAAAATCACTCCTCAAAATTGAAAATATAAAAATTCGGTCGGTTGAGTCATAAATAAAAATGCAAGCAAAAATCCTATCGTTGTAAATACAAGCCATTTATATGACGGTCGGAAATCTTTTATAAGCTGATTTGAATTCGGACTGAACGCGACAATTAAAATTGCAGTCACGAAAACAATTTTTGATAATGATCCCGGTACATCTCCGACGATTAAATTTATATTGAACATTGACGCGAGCGTGACAATTTTTTGTGGAAATAAAATTTCCGTCATTCCGAACATTGCCTTGAAAACATTTATTGCATCATCAACCGATTGAGCTCTGAAAAATATCATTGTCATCAAAACGTACGTCAATGTCACGATATGAGCCAAAATTTTCGGCATTGATTTTTTGTAAAATTTCCAAATGTAATTGACAATTACGCCGATTGAATTTAACAACGCAAAAATTACAAATGTCCAGCCTGCACCGTGCCAAATTCCGACGATGAAAAATGCAATGAATGATGCTGTAACCGTATGAATTAATGTTCTTGTTTTCAAAAATTTGATTATCGGCATGTATACGCAGGCAGTAATTGCATTCGTCAATGAAATGTGCCATCTCTGCCAAAAATTTATCATTCCCGCTGCTCGATACGGCGAATTAAAATTAACAGGTATTTCAAAATTCATCATTCGAGACAATCCCACTGCCATATCGGAATAACCGCTGAAGTCAAAATATAATTGCAGCATGTAACTTATCGCAGTCAGCCATGCCGTTAAGCAATCAAGTTGTGCGGTCTGTGAATAATTTAATCCGACATACGGCGAAAGTTGATCGGCAATCAAAACTTTTTTCATCAATCCGATTACAAACAATGTCAAGCCGCTTGAAATATTTTCAAAATTTAATGTTCGCAGATTTTTATCATTAAATTGCTTGAACATTTGCCGATGATACAAAATCGGTCCTGCCATCAAATGCGGAAAGTATGAGACGAAAAGCGCGTAATTAACAAATGAATTTTCTTTTGCAACTCCTTCATAACAATCATACAAATATAATAATTGCGTTATCGTGAAAAATGAAATTCCGAGCGGCAAAATTAAATTGAGCGGTTCAATATTTGCTCCGATTGTCTCAATGAAAAAATCAAAATATTTATAATAAAACAAAAGTCCCAAATTAAAAATTAATCCGATTGCGAAGAAAAATTTTTTTGAATTGCTTTTGACAATCTGTCTCGCGATTAAAAAATTTACGATAATGCTCACAATCAGCAGAGGCAAATATTTTAAACTCCAATATCCGTAAAAAAATAAACTTGCAAATGTCAGCCAGACGGTACTTTTAAATTTGAAATATACAATCAAAACGATCGGAAAAAATAAAAAAATAAATTCATATGAATTAAATAACATGTCAACTTTTCCTGTATTGAGAAATAATTTCGTCTTTGTCTCCAAATGCTTTAATTTTGCCGTGTTCAAGCCACAATAATTTTGTGCAGAGTCTTTCAATCAAAGCCATATCGTGAGAAACAACTATAATTGTAACGCCGTCTTTAATCATTTCAGAAATTCTTTTTTCGCATTTCTCATAAAATTTATAATCGCCGACCGCCAAAACTTCATCGACAATTAAAATATCAGGTTTAACGGCTGTTGCAATCGAAAATCCCAATCGTGCATACATTCCGCTTGAAAAATTTTTGACAGGCACATTTATAAATTTTCTCAATTCTGCAAAATCTATTATTTCGTCAAAGTGTTCCTTCAAAAAATCTTTCGTGTAACCAAGTATCAATCCGTTTAAAAAAATATTTTCGCGTGCCGTCAATTCTTCGTCAAATCCTGCGCCGACTTCAATCAACGGTGCTACTGTTCCGTTTACTTTTACTTTGCCGCTCGTCGGTGTGAATACTCCTGCCAATATTTTTAATAATGTCGATTTTCCTGCTCCGTTAAGTCCGACGATTCCCAAAAGATCATTTTTTTGAACAGTAAAAGAAACATCATCGAGCGCGACAAAATCATTATAAAGCAAATTTCCTTTAATCAGTCGCACAATATATTCTTTGATATTGTCAACACGTTCTTCCATCAAATTGAAGTGCATCGAAACATTTTCAACTTCAATAATATTCATCTTCATACCTCAAATGTACAATACAAAATGATTTTGATATTTTTTAAAGAGCTGCCAGCCGAAAAAAATTGTAACTGATGAAATGGCGGTGCAAGTCAACAATAAATCGAAGTCGGGAAAAATTCCTTCGCAGACCGATTGACGAAATGCTCTCAAAAAGTAACAAATTGGATTCAATTTCAAAACCAAAGCATATTCTTCAGGCACAATCGATTCGGGATAAAAAATCGGAGTGGCATAACTCAAAAGCGACAAGAAAACGCTGTACAAATGAATCATATCACGAAAATAAACGGCTAAAGTTGCAAGAATCAGACCGACACCGAGACAAAAAATTAACATGAGTGCAAGCGGAATTATAAAAGATAAAGTTGCGATTGAAAAATTTGCATCAGTCACGACGATAATCAGCATTAAAGCCGGAAGAGTGAATAATAAATTTACGCAGCTTGACAGAACTCTTGAAGTCGGAAACAAATATTTTAATACATAAACTTTTTTTAGAAGATCGCCATTTTCGATGATTGCCAGCATAGCAAAACGTGTTGATTCATTGTAAAAAGTAAAAATAATTTGACCGCAGAGAAGATACAAAGGATAATTTTCAATGTCAAATCTGAAAAGATGAGAAAAAATCATGGCGGTAATTAACATTGTGAAAATAGGATTTAACAAAGACCAAAAAACACCGAGAATTGAACGGCGGTATTTCTTTTTGATGTCGCGAGATACCAATTCGATTAAAAGGTATCTGAATTTGTAAATATTTTTAATGAACTGCATAAATATTCCTCAAGAAGTCAACATGATTTTTCATAGTCGTAAGCGGTTTGACTGACTGCCAATAATCTTTTAAAAGTTGTCGATTGTTTAAAATATTTTCGAGCTTTTTTAAAAATTCGTCAACATTACCGGCTTCAAATGTAAAATTTTTATTGTGATTGTGCAGTTCCGATGCTCCTCCGAGATTGCTGCACAAAATCGGAACGCCGTAAGCAATTTGTTCAATGGCAACTTGCGGCAAATTGTCCTCCCAAAGAACCGGAACTACTCCCAAATTTTTATCGCTCAATAATTTTTCCTGCTCATCATGCCTGTAACCGTTAATCAATTCGATTGAATGAAATTTTGATTTTAAATTGTTCAATGAATGAATTTCTCTGCAATGAAAAATTTTATTGTGACGAGCAACGACAGTTACAGAAATATTTTTCGCAATATCGTTCGACATTTTTTGAAGAGCCTCGACGAAAAAATAAAAACCTTTCGGCGCATTCATGTAACCCATATAAATTAATTTGAACGGATTTGAAAAAATATCGGCGCAATTTTGAAAACGCTGAAATCCGGCAACATTTGTGCCGATGTATGAAACTTCAATATTTTTTAAACCTTTAGCCGCAAAAATTTTTTTAACACGTTCCGAAACTGCCAATGTCATATCAATATATTGATTTATGTATGAAATATTTTTCGTCTCAAATTTTTTGAAAAGTTCGGGATCATCATTATCTTGAAAAAATCTTCCGTATAATTTGGAAAGTCGTCCCGCACCTCTGAAATATCCGAAATGATTTCTCAAAAACTTAACTGCACAATAAGACATATTTTTATGACAATCGGCACAATTTTTTTGACTGCAATTATTTTTTCCATTCCAAAGAGTGACAGTTGTACAAATCGGAAAATAATTGTGCAATGAATAAATAAATTTTGTCTTCGGAAAATATTTTTTAAGTTCCAAAATTTTTAATGAGAGACCTTCAAGGTTATTGAAATGAATCACATCGAAATTATTTTCAGCCAAAAAATTTTTTACCGGTTCAAACAAAGTATCGTCTTCAAGATAAAATCTGACATTTTTGATTGACTGCTGAACTGGAGCAAGTACCGGAGAATTGATTATTTCAAAAGTTTTGATTTTGTCGCTGATTGAATTGTGAATTGAAATTAATTTGAGACTGCCGCCGTCATATGAAAAACCTGAATTTAAAAAAAATAAATCGTCATCGCCGCCGAGAAGATAATTTACAAGATTTTTTTGATAGACGGTAACTCCTCCGCCGACTTTTCCGTCAATTCGATCCCAATTATAAAATAAAATTTTCATTGCGAAGTTCCTCTGAAAAATTTTCTTCGCAGGAAATCGGAGCCTTTTCTGAACCAATTAACTTTTTCAAGCATAATTGCATCAACTTCAACAGTTTTAAAATTTTTTCCGTGCAGCCATACATCAAGCAGACGTTCGGAAATAAAACCAAAAAGCCGCCATTTTTTATCGCTCAAATTATTTTTGTCCATCCAATTTTCATATGTGAAAAGAATATCAAAGAGCCATTTGCAATAATCATCAACAAAAGATTTTTTCATAACGAACATATTCCAAAGATGAAGACGGCGGCGATTCATAACGGCACGAAATGAACGAATATAATTCGGATGACGATTTACAATAATTTTTTCAATTTGTTCCAAATCGCGCGGACTGTGAGCATGTTCATACTGAGAACGAACGGTTTCGATATAATAGCGGCGTTGAAAAGGCAAAATTACATCAAAATTTTTTAAAAGTTCTTCATAATCGGCACGCTGAAAAATTCTCTGCTTGCGTCGTTCAATTCCATCGAAATATTTTTGAAAACCGAAATAACGACGATAATGACAGAGACCTAGATAATCGCAGTTTAAATTTTTCCAAGCCCAATAAAGAGCCGTCAATTCGCAATAATTTTTATTTTTATCAGAAATATTTTCACCGGTATTGTCACCGATCATTGCAAATTTGGGTTCACCTTTACAACCGACATGAATCGGCAAATAAACATCTTCTGAAGGTGTCCAATATTGTTTGTGAGTAGCAACCAAAATTTTCAGATCCAAATTTTTTAACTCCTCAGACTTTTTCATTAGTATTTTTTCCAAATAATCCCGAAGGTTTGATAAGAAGGACTAAAATTAAAATAGCAAAAGCGGCGGCATCTCTGAAAGTGGAGGAAAGAAAACCTGAAACGAGAGCCTCAATAACACCTAAAATAATACCGCCGACGACAGCACCGGGCAAAATACCGATACCGCCGAGAACTGCAGCAACAAATGCTTTAAGACCGGGCATAATACCCATAAGCGGATCAATGGTATTGTAATAAACGCCGACCAAAACACCGGCAGCAGCAGCGAGAGCCGATCCGATACAAAAAGTCAGCGAAATAATTTGATCGGAATTAATTCCCATGAGTTGAGCTGTCTCCGTGTCAAATGACGCTGCACGCATTGCCTTGCCGACTTTTGTTTTCTGCACTATATAAGTTAAAATTGCCATTAAAATAATTGTAATCGACAAAATTAAAAGTTGTTGACCATTGATGATGAAACCGCCGAGATTAAAAGAAATATTTTCAATAACATTCGGAAAAGTGCGAGGAGTAGGAGTAACAAAATACATTGTGGCATATTCCAAGAAAAATGAAACGCCGATTGCAGTAATCAATAATGAAATTCTTGGAGCATGCCGAAGAGGTTTATAAGCGATTTTTTCAATGAGCATACCCAAGCCGGCAGTAACGATCATAGAAATCAAAAGCGCGGGGATAATCGGCAAATGACCGAATGAGACGGCGAAAAATCCGATATAAGCACCGAACATATAAACGTCGCCGTGAGCAAAATTAATTAATTTAATAATTCCGTAAATCATCGTGTAACCGAGAGCAATCAAAGCGTAAATACTGCCGAGAGAAACGCCGTTAATTAACTGCTGAACAAATTGATGAACAAAATCCATTTAATCACGCTTTCAAATTTTTTTCGACAATTTTATCATTAAAAATAAACTTTTTCAATATGGCAGAATAAAATATCCTTCAAAGTTTAAATAATTTTTGAATTATGTTATCATGTAAAAAAATTTTCGATTACAGAGGTGCTTGAATTGAAAATAAATTTGATAAAATTCAATACAGACATAGGAAAAATAAAACCTGAAACATTATTTCACGAAGAAAATAAATGTCCGTTCTGCGACGTGGAAAATTTGAAAGACATAATTGAAACGGACGGCGGCATAATATTTTTGAAAAACAAATATAATGTAATAGAAGGAGCAGATCAATTTGTATTGATAGAAAGCGGCGACTGCGATTCAGACATGCCGAATTATTCAGATGAACATATGAAACGAGTAATAGAAATGGGCTTGAAACAATGGCGAAAACTGTTAAAGAGCGGAAAATATGAGGAAGTATTATTTTTCAAAAATTACGGAGCAATGAGCGGAGGCACAATAAAACATCCGCATATGCAGTTGGTCGGCTTTCCGAAATTGAACAGCGAATTATTATTTTTTGAAGAGGAATTGCGCGGAGCAGTCGTAAAAAATTTAAACGGCGTTGAAATGAATGTGTCGAATTGTCCGAGAATAGGATTTGGCGAAATAAATATAGTACCCGAAAAAAATTTTGACATTGAAACATTTTCGCAATTTATAAAAATCGGAGTAGATTACTTAAAAAAATATTTCCGAAAAAATTTGTCGAGTTACAATATATTTTTTTATCATAAGGGAGAACAAATTTATACAAAAATAATTCCTCGATTTGCAACGAGTCCGTATTTCGTCGGCTACAATATTCATTTTTTGCCGAATAATGTTGAACGAATTGCAGAGGAATTAAGAAAAATTTATTTTAAATGAGAATTTGCGAGACGTTTAAGATATTGACCGTATTCATTTTTTGAAAGAGGTTCGGCGAGTTTCAATAATTGATTTTCGTCAATGTAATTCATGCGATAAGCAATTTCTTCAATGCAGGAAACTTTGAGACCTTGACGCGATTGAATGGTGTGAACGAATTGACCGGCTTGCAATAAAGATTCGTGAGTGCCGGTATCAAGCCAGGCATAACCTCGACGCATTTTTTCGACGCGTAAATTTCCTTTTTGAAGATAAATTTTATTAACGTCAGTAATTTCAAGTTCGCCGCGAGCAGAAGGTTTAATTGATTTTGCAACATCAACGATTTGATTATCATAAAAATATAAACCCGTGACGGCATAATTTGATTTTGGATTTTTTGGTTTTTCTTCGAGAGAAACAGCCTCTCCGTCGTGATTAAATTCAACAACGCCGTAATTTTGAGGATCATTGACGTAATAGGCAAAAACAGTTGCACCTTCATCATAATTTACGGCACGTCTGAGAGCTTTTGTTAAATCTGAGCCGTAAAAAATATTGTCGCCGAGAACGAGAGCACAGCCGTCACCGTCAATAAATTTTTCGCCGATCAAAAATGCTTGAGCGAGACCGCCGGGCGAAGGTTGAGCGGCATAGGAAATTGATAAGCCGAGTTGAGAACCGTCATGCAATAAATTTTGAAAAAGATGCTGATCTTGAGGAGTGGAAATAATTAAAATATCTCTGATACCTGCAAGCATTAAAGTAGAAAGAGGATAATATATCATAGGTTTATCAAAAACAGGCATGAGTTGTTTGGTAACGACTTCAGTCAGCGGATAAAGACGAGTCCCTGCACCACCTGCGAGAATGATACCTTTTTTAATCATAAAAAAACCTCCAAGTAAAATTTTTTGTCATTCTAACATACTTGAAGGTGAATTGTAAACATTATTAATGATTGAATTATATCGGCTTGAAAAATTTTTTTAATTTGAATCTTTGTTATTTGTAAGGAAATCGGAAGAGACATAATTTGAAATATAATTTGCTGAGACGGAATCAACGGAAGAAGTTGCTATATCACTCGGAGTGAAAATATTTAAAACTTCATTGAGAGCATTTTTAAGAGTAATTGAACCTGTTGAAATTTTTATGATTACATCATCATCAGAAGACAAGGTTGAATAATTACCGCTTGCAATATAAATTTTATCTGAGGAAGAATAATCCGTAATGACATCTTTTCCATCGCCTTTAGAATAAACAAAAGTATCCGAACCTTTGCCGCCGGTCAAGGTATCATTTCCTTTACCACCTGAGAGAGTATCATCGCCCTTATTGCCTTTGATTGAATCTTTTCCTAAACCGCCGAAAATTGAATCATTGCCGCTCGTTCCGCTGATTGAATCATTTGAAGAAGTTCCCCATTTAAGATAAGCAGTAACATTTTCGGAATCAATGATTTGAATAAATTTATTTTTGGAATTTTTAACTTTAACAGTTCCGTTTTCGTCGGCAATTACTACGCTTGAACCGTTTAAAGAAGTTTTCATAACAGTACCGATTTTAATTGCATCTTCACCGAATTTGTAATCAGTAACAACATCATTGCCGCCGGTATGAACGAATATATCAGCACCGTTTGCGCCTGTGAGAGTATCGTTGCCTTTGCCGCTGATGAGAGTATTGCTTGAAGAATTGCCTGTAATTTTTGATGCTTTCGTGCGTGATGAGGCATCAATAATTTTTACGTAAGCGGGAGCTTTGAAAGTTTTTGAATCGGAATTTGAAAGTGAGCGAGTAGTACCGTAATATGAGCCGTCAACAGAAATAATTTTTTGAGTGCCGTCAACGATACGAATTGAACCCTTGTTTGTGTTGAGAATAAGATCATTTGATTTTTTTGTGACAGATTTAACGGTGGCATTGGAAAGAGAAATTGAATCTTCATTTGAAAAATCGGTGATTGTATCGTTGCCGCCTGAATAAATGAAAACATCAGCACCATTTCCACCTGTCAAAACATCTTTACCTTTTCCGCTGTCAATCGTATCATCATAATCTCCGCCGGTAAGAGTATCGGCATTTTTTGTTCCGAGTATAAGTTTGCTTGAATTGATATTGATTGTCTTTGAATTTGCATTTTTCATTGTAATGTAATTTGAATTGCTGTAGAGAATAACATCATCGCCTGAAACATTGTAACCGCTGATACTGTCAATCATCAAAGTATCGGCTGAATTATAATTTATAACATCATTTCCTGAAGTATAAATAACTTTTCTTGATCCTATTCCGCTAATCGTGTCATTACCTGTACCGGCATTGATTGTGACGTTTGAACCTGTTGAATAAATTGAATCGTCATAACGGCTTGCAGTGATTGATACATTTGAATTTGAATTATTAATTGTTTGAGGACCGAAAACCGTAACATTTCCGTTGAGATTTACATTTTTAGATTTAGCATTGAGTAAAGTGACAGAATTATTTCCGACGGAGAGAACAACATTATTTCCGTTAAGACTGTAATCGGATACATCTGAAATATTTAGAGTGTCATTTGCATTGTAATTGATAACGTCATTTCCCGAAGAATAAACAATGTATTTTGAACCTGAACCGTTGATTGTATCATTACCTGCGCCTGCGTTGATTGTGACATTAGAGCCTGTTGAATAAATTGAATCGCCATAACGGCTTGCAGTAATGGAAACTTTAGAAGAAGAATTATTGATCGTCTGAGCACCCAGAACGGTAGAAATTCCATTCAAATTTATTTTTTTAGACGCTGCATTAAGCAAAGTTACCGAATAATCGCCGACGCTGAGAACTGCATTGCTTCCTCTTATGCTGTAATCGCTGACATTTGCAATTTTCAAAGTATCATTTGCATTGTAATTTATAATGTCATTTCCCGAAGAATAAATAATGTATTTTGAACCTGAACCGTTGATTGTATCATTGCCTGCACCTGCGTTGATTGTGACATTAGAGCCTGTGGAATAAATTGAATCATTGTAACGGCTTGTTGTAATAGAAATATTTGAATTTGAATTACTGATTGTCTGAGCACCGAGAACGGTAGAAATTCCATTTAAATTTAAATTTTTAGATTTGGCATTGAGCAAAGTAACGGAATCATCACCGACTGAGAGAATTACATTATTGCCGTTGACAGAGTAATCGCTGATGTTGGCAATTTTTAAAGTATCGGCTGAATTATAATTGATAACGTCATTGCCTGAAGAGTAGACAATATAACGAGAACCTGAACCGCTGATTGTATCGTTGCCTTTTCCGGCGTTGATTGTAACATTTGAACCTGTAGAGTAAATTGAATCATTAAATTTGCTCGCAGTAAGTGAAACATTTGAAGAAGAATTGTTGACAGTCTGAGCACCCAGAACAGTAGAAGAGCCGTTGAGATTTATAGTTTTCGATGCACCATTGAGCAAAGTTACCGAATCATTGCCGACGGAGAAAATAAAA
>CAJOPN010000183.1 GCA_905236285.1 uncultured Selenomonadaceae bacterium
AATGAAAAAAATTATTTTTATCGGCTGCGTTGAATCATCATATATTTTTTTGAATGAACTTATCAAAAATAAAGCTGAAATTGTCGGTGTAATTACAAAGTCAAAATCAAATTTTAACAGCGATTTTATGGATTTGTCGCCTCTTTGTAAAGATAATTCCATTCCTTATATTTTTGTCGATAACGTAAATGACGATGAAACTGTAAAATTTATTAAAAATTTAAAGCCTGATATTGGATTTTGTTTCGGTTGGTCTCAACTTGTAAAGAAAAATATAATTGACTTATTTCCTGAAGGTATGCTCGGATTTCATCCTGCCGAACTTCCAAATAATCGCGGAAGACATCCTTTAATTTGGGCTCTGGTACTCGGGTTGGATAAAACTGCTTCAACTTTTTTTCAACTTGACGAACATGCCGACAGCGGAAATATTGTTTCGCAAAAAAAATTGTCGATTGACTATGAAGACGACGCAAGGACATTATATGACAAGATCATGAATGTTGCGATTGAGCAGTTAAAAGAAATTTATAAAAATTTAAATGAAAAAAGTTTAATTTCGATTGAGCAAGATAAAAATGCAGGCAATTCATGGCGCAAAAGATCAAAAATTGACGGTCAAATTGATTGGAGAATGTCAAGCCGTGCGATTTATAATTTAGTCAGAGCTTTGACAAGACCATATGTCGGAGCTCATACTGTTTTTAAAGGCAATGAATATAAAATTTGGAAAGTCCAGGAAATTGTCACGAACGATTATAAAAATATTGAATACGGAAAAATTATTTCAGTTAAAAATAATTATATAGACGTTAAAACCGGAGATAATTTGATTCGACTGATTGATTATGAAAAATTTGAAGTAAAAGAAGGTGAATATTTATTATGAAAATTTTAATTGTATCGCCGCATCCCGATGATGAGTCATTGGGAGCAGGCGGCACTTTGATTAAATTAAAAAAAAGCGGACATAAAATTTATTGGCTCAACATTACAGACGTAAAAGAAGAATATGGATTTTCGACGGAATTTATAAAAAAGCGTTCGGAACATATAAAGAATATAATAAATTTTTATAAATTTGACGGATTTTTTAATTTTCAGCTTCAGCCTGCAGGATTAAGCAATTTGGACGAAGGAATCATCATTTCAAAAATTCGCAAAGTATTTGATGAAGTGAAACCTGAATGGATTATTATACCCGGTAATTATGATGCTCATTCTGATCACAGAGTCGTTTATAATTGTTGTATGGCTTGCAGTAAATCTTTTCGTTCGCCTTACATCAGAAAAATTCTTTCAATGGAAATTATTTCTGAGACCGAATTCGGTTTTCAAAATGAAAAATTTATTCCGAATTTTTTTGTTGACATTACTGAAGAATTTGAATCAAAATTAAATGCAATAAAAATTTATGATACGGAAATAGAAAAATTTCCTTTTCCGAGAAGTTTTGAGAATATAGAATCACTTGCAATATTTAGGGGGGGGGGTATTTGTAAATATGCAGAGGCATTTCATATCATAAAAGAAATTTTATTTTAAAAAAAACGTTACGGAAAATACAAATAAAAAAAATCTCGTCGGATTTTCACCTTCGAGATATTTTTTTGATTGAAATTATTTTTTTCGCACGACCATAAAAATGCCGAATAAAATTAAAATCATGCCGATGACCATTGCAGCCGTTAAAGTTTCTCCCAAAAATATTACGCCGCCAATCGTTCCGACGATGGGAACTATCAAGGTAGCGGTTGAGGCAACACTTGCGCTTAATCTGAGAAGTAACCAATTCCACAAGAAAAATGCAAGAGCTGAAGCAAGAACGCCGTTATAAATCAAGCAAAGAATCGCGGTTAAAGTCCAATTTACATCGCCTTGATCGGTTATGCCGTTGAAAATTAAAAGCGACAATGCACCTGCCGACATTTGCCAGGCGACCATTTCATAAATATCTTCACGCGACAATTTTAATTTAAAAATAATTCCTGCGGCGGCGAATGCAACTGCTCCGCTGATGACCAAAATAATTGCTCCGAAATTTTCACTCGGTTCAACTCCCGTTAAAATCATCAAGCCTATTAATGCCGTAAAAATTCCGAAAAGTTTTCTTTTTGTAAATTCTTCATCAAGAAAAAATTTTGCCATTAAAGTCATCCAGAGCGGTGCGGTATAATTTAAAACTGCCGCCATCCCTGCCGAAAGTGTCTGCATTCCGACCTGCACAGTTATATTTGCGACTGCATATTGAAATACGCCTGTCAAAATTATGTAAGGTAGCAAAGATAATCGCGGTGAATGATGTTTATGATAAAGCGCAACCGCAATCATAATTATCGCACCTAATGTGAATCGATAAGTGACGAAAGTTACCGGCGGAAAATATAAATTTGCCGTTTTCATTACGACCCAATTCATTCCCCAGATTATCCAAATCGCCGTTAATGCTTTTAACATTTTCATTCACCTAACTCATAGAAACAATTTTTTGTTCAACCAGACGGACAGGAATTTTTTCAAGGCAATCGACATTTTTCGGACAAACTCGTTTCCAACATGCTTTACAACTTCTATCAACTTCGATCGCATTTTCAATTTGACCGTAAGGACCGTTTCTGTTTGCGTCAGTCGGTCCCATTAACATAATCGTTCGTGTTCCGAGTGCCGCTGAAAGATGAACTGCTCCGGTATCTCCTCCGACGACAAGGCGAGCATTTTTTATTACTTCGGCGAGTTGTGCCCAATTCGTTTTATTTACAAGATTTATCGGCGGAATTTCAATCATCGCCTCAATATCTTTTGCTCTTTGTTCATCAACGGGACCATTTCCGATTATCACCGGCATTACTTTCATATCGTAGAGCCAATCACTCAGCAATGCAAAATTATCGACTGACCATCTTTTGTTGGGCCAATTCGCTCCGACTGCAAACACTACATAAGGAACATTTTCTCTTGCACCTGAATTTTGCAAAATAATTTTTGTTTTTTCTACTTCCTCTTGAGGTATTTCTATCGGAAATTTTACTTCTTCAACTTTGCAGCCGATCGCTCTTGCCGTATCTAAATATCTTTCAACAATATGTCCGTGTGCATGTTTTCCAATTACCGGTCTTGAAATATGATTACTCATCTCCCGCATGTTGCATATTCCCAATTTTATATCCGATTTTGCAAAATATGCTATCGCTGCAGATTTAAAAAGTCCCTGCAAGTCCAGTACTGCATCATAAGGTTCTTCTTGAATTTCGCGCTTGAACGGAAAAAATTGCTTGATGAATCCCATGAATGATTTAAATTCTTTTTTATGGAACAAAATTATTTTATCTATGTAAGGATTCAATTTTAAAATTTCATAAGCCGGCGGTTCTACTACCCAAGTCAATTTTGCATCAGGAAAAGTTTCCTTGATTGCATACGAAACCGGTAACGCATGAATTACGTCACCTATTGCGCTTAATTTCACGACCATTATATTTTTTAAATTTTGTTCCAATAAACTCATCTCAATTCACAGAAATTTTTTTAATTATATTCGTGGTTGAACGACCTTTTACCATTTCGATAAATTCGACTCGGCCTCCGTAATTTTGAACAATTTTTGATTCAGGCAACGTTTCCAAAGTATAATCTCCGCCTTTAACGTAAATATCTGGCTTGACTTGTGAAATTAAATTTTCTGCCGTATTCTCTGAAAAAATTGTAACATAATCAACTGCTTTTAATCCGAGTAAAATTTCAGCACGATCATT
>CAJOPN010000184.1 GCA_905236285.1 uncultured Selenomonadaceae bacterium
ATTTAAATAAAAATTCCAAAAAACAAACTGAAGGCATAATTGAAGGCGAAACTGTTATGTTCAACAAAAAATAAAAATTTTTATACAAACAGTCGCGAAAAAATTTTTCAGCAAAAATAATTAAGTTGCCGCGTTCGTGCGTGGTGATTTTTTTTTTCAAATTTTTTAAAAAAGTTATCGCAAAGTTTAAAAATTTTTTGCAAAAGTTTTTACAAAATAAATTACAAAATTGCACATAATTTTTACAAAAAATGTTTTTAAGTTATCGCACAAAAATTTTAAAATTTTCAAAAAAATGCTTGACAAACAAGAATTAGGGGGGGGTATAATAGCCGAACAGTTATTACTTTTTTTGAAGGAGACGGTCGAAATGAAAAAAATTTTGTCAGCGTTGGTATTTGCAGTTTGTATTTTGTCAGTAAATTTTTGTTCAGCAGCGAACTTGTTAGCAAATCTTTCTCCTGCTGAATTTACTGCACATTACGTTCTTTATCTCAGAGAAGCACCGAAAATCATCGGTTCATACTCGAATTTCGATTTTTCAAAATGTACTGTTCAAAATGTTTGGCGTAATCCTAAAGAAAAAGATGTGTATGTGCAAATTATCAACGAAAATTATGAAAGCGGTACAAATAATGCTATTTACATCTACGGTGGAAATCATTCTGCTGATAAAGGAATTTATGGTATTTTGATTTGTATGGGTAATAATTTTGAAAATTTCAGAGATTCTTTATTTGTTGAATCAAAAATTTCACTTTCAATATTGAACATTACTGACGCAAATACAGACAGGATTTATAGAGTCATTGATGGTCTCGACAATGAATATAGATTTTTTGATTCGACTGCGGGAAAAAATATTTTAATAAGAGGAAATAATTCTAAAAATCCCGATGGGCACAAACAAAAAGTTATAAGCATTGATGCATATTAAAAAATTCAAGGTGATTCAAATGAAAAAAATTTTGATGAAACTTTTAATTGCGTCATTCTTGGTCGGCGGAGTAAATAATTTGCAGATAAATTTCAGAGCAGAAAATCTGCAAATTATTTCAGTCGCGTATGCTGAAGTACAAAATGTTATAGCAAGTGACACTGCAATTTTTGATTTCGGCGAAGATAATGAAAAAATTGTAAATACAGTGAAAAATATTGCAAAAATGCGTGCAGAGCAGGCGGCTAAAGAAAAAGCCGGTGTTTTTATAAAAAGTCGTGTTCAAACTGTCAACGGTGTTTTGACTGACGATGATATTTCTGCGTATACAAGCAACAATATTGAAATTTTAGATGTTCAATATAAAAAAATCCCTATTCAAGCGAATAATTTACAGGGAAATAATACAGGAAAAATTGGTTTTATGTATGAGGCAACAGTTACAGCAAAAATTGATACAAGCAATTTATCCGCTTATGTTCGACTTGATGAGCAAGAAAAATCAAATCTTATCAGTCAAAACTATGATTCACAAAAAAATTTTTCCAAGATAAATCATAATTTTGAGACATTGAGGAAAAATCTTACCGAAAATATTTCTGCAGACATAAACAAAATTGATGATGAAGTTTTAGCAAGGCAAAAATTCAATGAAGGTCGTAAACTCTATTATCAAAAAAATTATCAAGGAGCAGTAGAAAAATTTACTGAAAGTTTGCAAATTATTCCTAATTTATCAACTGCATATCATAATCGTGCTTTGTCATATCAGAAATTACAAAATTATTCGCAAGCGATTGAGGATTACACGCAAGCAATAAATTTAGATTCAAATGACGCAGACACATATAACAGTCGTGGGAATACTTATGCAGATATTGGAAATTACAATCAAGCAATTTCTGACTACAATCAAGCATTAAAATTAAATCCAAATGATGCAAAGGCATATTATAATCGCGGACTTGTTTATGGAATAAATTTACAAAATTATTCGCACGCGATTTCTGATTTTACAAAATCACTTCAAATTGCTCCAAGAAATTTTGAAGCATATTATAACAGGGGCTTGGCTTATGCTTACTTAAAGAATTATCAACAGGCGATTTCAGATTTTAGCCAAACTATAAATTTAAATCCAAATTCAGCAGACGCATATAATAATCGAGGATATATTTATGAAATTTTAGGAAATTATCAGCAAGCAATTTCTGATTTCAATCAGGCGATAAATTTAAATCCAACCAACGCATTGACATATGCTAATCGTGGAAATTGTTATAAAGCACTTGGCAATTATTCGCAGGCTAAGTCAGATTATGACAAAGCTAAACAACTTAGATAAGTTTTATAGGATTGGTAAAATGCAGAGAAAAAAATTATTGCCAAAAATTTTGACTGCAACTATTTTAGTCGGAGGAATAAATTTTTCTCCAGCGATAGTAAGTTTTGACGCAGAAAATTTGCAGATAATTTCAATCGCTAATGCTGAAGTAAAAACTTATATTGCAACTGATTCTGCTATGTTTGATTTTGGCGAGGACGACGAACAAATTATTAACACAGTCAAAGGCGTTGCAAAAATGCGTGCAGAGCAGGCGGCTAAAGAAAAAGCCGGTGTTTTTATAAAAAGTCGTGTTCAAACTGCCAACGGTGTTTTGACTGATGAAGATATTTTTGCTGTGACAAATAACATTTCTGAAATTGTTGATGTTCAATACAAAAAAATTCCTGTGCAAATTTACAATGCAAAATGCAAGGAAACAGGAAAAATCGGTTTTTTGTATGAAGCAACCATTACAGTAAAAATTGACACAAGCGGAATTTCTGAATATGTTCTGCGTAGTGAACAAGAAAAATCAAATCTTATTTTTCAAAATCAATCTGTGCAAAATTCAGTTAAAGAAATTAGCAAACACTTTGAAAATTTGCGTAAAAATGTAGAGAATAAAAATGTTTCACAAATTAAATCTGACTTGCAAAAGATTGACAATGAACTTTTGGCACGACAGAAATTTGTTGAAGGCAATAAATTTATTTACTATCACGATTATCAAGTTGCAATTTTTAAATATAATGAATCACTTGAGATAAGTCCAATTCACGAAGAAGTTTATTTAAATCGCGGAGCTGCTTATATTGTTTTGAAAAATTATGCACAGGCAATAAATGATTTAAACAAGACTATTGAAATAAATTCAAACTTGGCTGAAGCATATTGCAATCGCGGAACTGCTTATCGGGAATTACAAAATTATCAACAAGCAATTTTAGATTATACGCAGGCAATAAAAATAAATCAAAATTATTCGATGGCTTACTATAATCGCGGACTTGCTTATAAAGATTTAAAAAATTATTCACAGGCAATTTTAGACTACACACAAGCAATAAAATTAAATTTAAACTATGCAGAGGCATACCATAATCGTGGAGTTATTAATGGAATTTTAAAAAATTATGATGCTGCGATTGAAGATTTTACAAAAGCGATTGAATTAAATCCAGATATTGCAGAGGCGTATGGAAATCGTGGACGTGCTTATGAAGAACTTGGTCAATATGATAAGGCTGAAGCAGATTTTGCAAAAGAAAGTCAACTTGAATAAAGTTTATGAATTTTTTGGAGGTGTGGTTATGGCGAAGGAATTTGTAGAAGATTTAGTCAGCACGATGAAGGTTGAAGTTTATCTGAATCGCGACGGAAATATTTTGCAGCCCGG
>CAJOPN010000185.1 GCA_905236285.1 uncultured Selenomonadaceae bacterium
AGGTTTTATTATGGCGAAAGATTTTAGTTTAAATCCAACTTGTTCAATGAAATTTGATGTTTTCTATCAAAAAAACTTCAGTCGAACTTGTCGAGGAAGATTAAAATTTTTTATAGGCTCAATGCCAATTTTTTTTTGTAAATTTTGCAGGAAAAATTTTTCAATCAGTCGAAATGATTAAAAAAATTTTGCAGGAGGTTTTGAAGTTGAACAAAAAATTTTTGCCAAAACTTTTAGTTGCGTCAGTGTTGGTCGGCGGAGTAAATTTTGTTCCTGCAGTTGTAAATTTCGACACAGAAAATTTGCAAATTATTTCTGTTGCATATGCAAAAGTTGAAAATGTTTCTGCAAGTGGAAGAGCAATTTTTAATTTCGGCGAAGATGATGCACAAATTGTCAACACAGTAAAAAATGTTGCAAGAATGCGTGCAGTTCAGGCGGCAAAAGAAAAAGCAGGTGTTTATGTAAAAAGTCAAACAAAAACTGTGAACGGCGTTTTAACTGCTGATGATATTTCTGCATACACAAGCAATAATATTCAAATTTTGCAAGTGCAATATAAAAAAGTTCCTGTTCAGGCGCACGACGTGAAAGGAAATGATACCGGCGAAATTGCTTTTATGTATGAGGCGACTGTCACTGCAAAAATTGATACTGCAGGACTTACTGCTTATGTTAAACGCGACTATCAAGAAAAACAAATTATCATTCAGCAAAATAAAGATTCTAAAGATAATTTTGTAAAAGTTGATAAAAATTTTGAAGATTTAAGAAAAGATATTTCAGCAGGCAATAAAAATGCTACACAAATTCGCGAAGAACTTAATAAATTAAAAAAATTTATTGACGATACAATTTTAATAGACACAAAATTGGCAGAAGGAAATAAACTTTTCAACCAGCAAAATTATCAGGCTGCAATTTCAAAATATAATGAATGTTTGCAGATAACTTCAAGTCGAGCAGATGTATATAAAAATCGCGGAATTGCTTATTATTATTTGCAAAATCGCGACCAAGCATTTGCAGATTTTAATCAGGCAATAAAAGTTGATCCAAATTATGCAACTTCTTATTGGTGTCGCGCAGAAATTTATTGTGACAATAAAAATTATGAGCAAGCGATTGCAGATTATACACAAGCAATTAAGTTAAATCCCAATTATGCAGAGGCATATAACAATCGCGGAGTTGCTTATGCACTTTTAAAAAACTACGAAAAAGCGGTTGAAGATTTTACGCAAGCTATTAAAATCAATCCAAATGATTCAGATACATATAAAAATCGCGGACTTGCTTATCATTATTTAAAAAAGTATGAGCAAGCTATTGAAGATTACACTCAAGCGATAAGATTAAATCCAAACGATGAAACTGCGCGTAAAAATCTTGAAAATCTTAATAAATGGTTACAAGATAATGAATCAGAAACTGATAAAAAAATTAGAAATTTAACACAGGAAATTAAATTAAATCCAAACGATTCAATTTTGTATCTCAAACGTGGACTTGTTTATTATGACTATGTAGGAAATTATGAGCAAGCGATTAAAGATTTTACGCAAGCAATAAAATTAAATCCAAATGCTTCAGGAGCGTATAACAATCGCGGAGATAGTTATAATCGTTTAGAAAATTATGCGCAAGCTATTAAAGATTACACACAAGCCATTAAATTAAATCCAAATGATGAATATGCGTATGATAATCGCGGTCTTGCTTATTCAAATTTGCAAAATTATGAGCAAGCGATTAAGGATTTCAATCAAGAGATAAAAATAAATCCAAATGCTTCAGGAGCGTATAACAATCGCGGAGAGGTTTATGAAAAATTAAAAAATTATGAACAAGCTGTCAAAGATTATTCACAAGCTATAGAATTGCATCAACACTATTTGAAGCCGCGTGAAAATCTTAAAAATCTTTGTGAATCATTGTTTAATGACAGCGAGATAAATCTTGAAAATAAGATTAAATATTTCACACAAGCAATAAAATTAATTCCAAATGATGATGATTTATATTTTTATGATGATGATTTATATTTTTATCGTGGGTATGTTTATGCTGATTTAAAAAATTATGAGCAAGCAATTGAGGATTACACTCAAGTTATTAAATTAGATCCAAATGCTTCAGGAGCATATAACAATCGCGGAAATGCTTATTTTAATTTAAAGAATTATCAGCAAGCGATTGATGATTACACGAAAGCTATTAAAATCAAACCAAATTATATAGATGCATA
>CAJOPN010000186.1 GCA_905236285.1 uncultured Selenomonadaceae bacterium
CGGTCTGCAAATTACATTCATCATTTTCGCGATTATCGGTTTAATCTCAATTACTTTCACCAGATTGTTTGTTCCTGAAACTATGGGAATTTTATTTTTGACGAAAAAATTAATCATTGAACGCGACAAAAATTTGACTGTACATGAAATTAATCGTGAAAAATTACTGCATAAAATCACAGATTATATCAATCAACATTACAGGGAACAGTTGACATTGAAAAAAATCAGTCAGGAAATTTTTATTAGTGAAAATTATATTTCGCATTTGTTCAAAAGAGAAACGGGAATATCACCGATGCAATACATGATGCAGCGTCGGCTCGGTGAGTCTCAAAGTCTCTTGACGGAAACGAGTTTACAAATAGCAGAAATAGCTGATTCATTGGGATTTAACAGCGATGCTCATTTTTCAAAGATGTTCAAAAAATATGTGAAAATTACTCCGAAAGATTATCGACAACATTTTTCTCAGCGATTTTTGCCTTAAACAGGATTATATAAAAAATTTTTAATTTTCGACGTTTAAGCCTTGATTTGTATCAAGATTGCGATAACTCATTTTCGCTGGCTGCTTGGTGAAGATTGATTTGCTCCGATTGGTCGGATCGTTTTATTCAAACATACAATACTGAATTTCAAGAATGGATTAATGCAATAAAAAGTTATGATTGATATTCCGGAAACCCCCGACTTTTATAAAAAATAAACATCGACGGACTTTTAGAAAAATCTTCCTGTCGACAAATCGGCTCAACGTACTTAGAATTATGTCATTGTTGGCTGCGGTCATGATCTAAATTTTTTCGTCTATATCGGCGAATTTTTTTTTGTGCAATTTTGTTTACATTCGACGCGAAATTTTCCGAAAATTTATTTCTAAACAGTCAATTTTGTTGATACATTTTTTTTGTTAAGTGCTATACTTTACTTACAATCAACGCGAAAGAAAATTTTTAAAAAGTAAAAAGTTAAAAATAAAAATTGGAGGTAATGAAATGGCAATTCACATTACAGGCGCACCTTGCTGCTGGGGAGTCGATGATGTTAAAAATCCTTATCTTCCTTCCTGGAAAAAAGTTTTGTTCGAGGCAGGTCAGGCAGGTTACAAAGCTATTGAACTCGGTCCTTACGGTTATCTTCCTCTTGATATTGATGTCGTGAGTGCCGAACTCAAAAAGAACGGTATTTCAATCGTTGCAGGAACCATTTTTGATGATTTGGTCGATCCAAATAATTATGAAAATCTTATCAAGCAGGTTGATGATATTTGTTCAATCATTACAAAATTGCCGCCTCTTCCGTTTGAAGAAGGACAACGTTATAAAACTCCTTACTTGACAGTAATGGATTGGGGTCACGATGAAAGAGATTTTGCGGCAGGTCACAGCGATCGTGCTCCGCGACTTTCTCAAAAAGATTGGGACACAATGATTGAGCATATCAAAGGAATCGCGAATCGTGCGGCAATGTATGAAGTAAGAGCAGTCGTTCATCCTCATGCCGGTGGTTACATTGAATTTGCCGACGAAATTGACAAATTGATGAATGACATTGATGAAAAAACTGCAGGACTTTGTCTCGATACCGGACATTTAAAATATTCGGGAATGGATCCTGTCGAATGGCTCAGAAAATATGCAAATCGCCTTGATTACATTCACTTTAAAGATATTAATGAAAAAGTTTTCAAGGAAGTTCTCGGCGAACGTATCAGATTTTTTGAAGGCTGCGGCAAAGGTTCAATGTGTCCGATCGGTACAGGAATGCTTGATTATCCTGCAATTTATAAATTGTTGACTGAAGAAATTCATTACAACGGATATATCACGGTTGAACAGGAACGCGATCCCAGAAATTCAGATACTTCTCTTCGTGACGTTAAAGCGAGTGTTGATTATCTTCACGGCTTGGGATTTGATTAATAGAAAAAAATTTACGGCTTGAAATTTAAATTTGGAGGTTTTTGAAATGATTAACGGCGAAAAATTTTTGGAGAAACCTATTCGTTGGGCAATGATTGGCGGAGGACGCGGCAGTCAAATCGGTTACATTCATCGCAGTGCTGCTCTCAGAGATTCAAATTTTGAACTCGTTGCAGGTGCTTTTGACATTGATCCCGAACGCGGAAAAGATTTCGGTAAAAAACTTTATGTTGATCCCGATCGCTGCTATACCGATTACAAATCACTCATTGAAAACGAAGCGAAACGTTCGGACGGTGTGCAGGCTGTTTCAATCGCAACTCCGAATTTCACTCACTTTGAAATTGCAAAAGCGGCACTTGAGGCAGGATTGCATGTTTATTGTGAAAAGCCGATGTGTTTCTCAACCGATCAAGCCGAAGAACTTGCTCAACTCGTTAAAAAGAGCGGAAAAGTTATGTTTATCTCTTACGGCTACTGCGGTCATCAAATGATTGAACAGGCTCGTCAAATTATTGCACGCGGCGACATTGGAAAAGTTCGTATCATCAATGCACAATTTGCACACGGCGGAAATTCTGCGGCAGTCGAAAAGAAGAGTGGAGCGGCGGCCTGGAGAGTTGATCCGAAAAAATCCGGTCCGTCATTCGTTATGGGAGATTTGGGAACTCATCCGCTTTATCTCATTGAGGCAATTTGTCCTGAACTCAAAATTAAGCGCGTCATGTGTTCAAAACAATCTTTCGTCGAAGGTCGTACTCTCGAAGACAACGCCATGAGCATTATGGAATACAATACCGGCGCAATCGCTTATATATGGTCAAGCAGCGTCAATGCAGGTGCTGATTTCGGTTTCACTTTCAGAATCGTCGGTGAAAAAGGTTCTATCGCTTGGGACGCAGAACATCCCAATCAACTCGCTTATCAAATTCAAGGTCAAGCTCCTTCCGTTCTTCAACGCGGTGCAGGTTATCTTTACGATGAAGCAAGAGCTGATGACAGAATCGGCGGCGGTCATCCCGAAGGTCTTTTTGAAGCTTGGAGCAATCTTTACACGAAATTTGCAAAAGCCATTGACAAAAGTGAAAAAGGTGAGAAAATAGATTTCTGGTATCCTGATGTAAATGCCGGAGTTGAAGGCGTTAAATGGGTTGAAAAATGTGTCGAATCTGCCGACAACAACGGAGCATGGATTAATTATTGATTAAAAATTTTTGAGACGTGGAGGAATTTATTATGGTTTTCAGCAAAAAAAAATCGCCGCTGATTTTCAGAAATAATCTTCTTCCGCGTCTCATTTCCATTTATAAAGCGTCGGATCAATATACAAAAATGCCGCGTACTTTGCATAAACATGATGATGCCGCAGAAATTATTTTGATTCGTGAAGGTTTCGGTATTCACATCATCAACGGCAAAAAATTTTATACTCAGAAAGGCGATTTAATTTTAATCAACAGCGGCACTCTTCATGATGAAAGCAGTTTCGGCGATTCAAATATGTCTATTTACAGCTGCGCTTTCACAGATTTAAAATTGCCGAATCTCGAACGCAATCAAATTATTTCAA
>CAJOPN010000187.1 GCA_905236285.1 uncultured Selenomonadaceae bacterium
CAATCCGAAAAATTGAGAGAACATGTAATTGAAACGATTGACGATGCAATAGAAAATGAATATATAAAAGTATACTATCAGCCGATAATTCATGTAATGAGCGGCAGACTTTACGGTTATGAATGTTTGGCACGCTGGATTGATCCGAAATTCGGTTTTTTGTCGCCGCCTGATTTTATTTCGACTCTTGAAGATGCCAGATTAATTCATCGTCTTGATACATACATGATTCACAAAATTTGTCGCGATATGAGACTTTACAAAGAAAATAATTTAAATGTCGTGCCGCTCTCGGTGAATCTCTCGGCACTTGATTTTCAAATGGCCGATATGCCGGTAATAACGAATCAGGCAATAAAAGAAAACGGTTTGCCGCACGATATGCTGAACATTGAAATAACTGAAGCGGCAATGGGCAGCGATCATGCCGATGTACATGAAGTTTTGGAACGTTTTAAAAAAATCGGCTTTGAAATTTGGATGGACAATTTCGGCAGTAAATATTCATCATTAAACATTTTGGAAGATGTTGACGTTGATTTATTGAAGGTTGACAAAAAATTTCTTAAAAATTTTCATACAAGTCCGCGTTCACGTACAATTTTAAAAAATATAATGAATATGGCAAAAGAACTCGGTATCCGCACATTAATGGAAGGAGTTGAGGATCAAGAAGTTTTGGAATTTTTGAAACAAGTCGGCTGTGAAAAAGCACAAGGTTATTTATTCGGAAAACCTGAACCGCTGACTGAAGAAAATCACAAAAAATTAAATCCCGAAACTATGAATGTCAGACATTATTACAACTCAATCGGTAAAGTCAATTTTCTTTCTCAAACTCCGCTTTCAATGAGCAGCGATTTAAACGGTCTGCCTTTGGCGATTGCAGAATTTGACGGAAAAATTTTTAAATTTTTGATGAGCAATTCCAATTTCGTAAAAGTGTTTGAGCCGCTCGGAGTTGACGGAAAAAATTCACCTGAAGATATTTTTAACAATTCAATGCTGCAATTTGCAATTCAAGCAAATCATACCGCGAAATTGTGCATAGGCAGAGATGAAGAATTTGTTCAGGATTTCGTGACGAATGAAGGATTTCATAATTTGCGATTGAAAAAAATTGCTCACAATGAAGAAACTGACGCGACTGCAATTTTGCTTGTCGTCGAACATGTCACCGGCAATTCAACTTTACAGCGTCGCAATCGTCAAGAAATTGCTTTGAGATTTCTATATTCACTTTACAGCCGCGTCGATTTGATAAAACTTGACGGAAAAGTAATTGAAAATATTTATCTCAATTCTTCACGTTATTATGAGGCTTTCATCAAAAATGAACTCGATGCTTCAATAAATAATTTTGCAGATAAAAATATTTATGCTGAAGATCGCAAAAAATTTATTGATTTTTATGAGCCAAAAACAATTTACAAAAGAGTTAATGAAAGCAATGAAAATCACATAATCGAATATTTTCGTACACGCGATGAAAATAATAAATATACTTGGCAAATGTATATGATAGTTCCTGTCATAATTAAAGGCGAAAAATATATTTTGTCTTGCGTCAGAGGAATTGATTCGGACAGAATGAGAAGACTGCCTGAGATTGACAAAATGGGAATGGAATATTACGACATGCCCGGAAATCCGATATTTTTATTGCTTGCCGCTCGTGCTTTCGCCTCAACTTTCGGCTACGGTTCTTTTGAACAATTTTTAAAAAATTCTTTTTACGTCGAGGCAAATCTCACGAAAAATTCTATTTTGTATATTCATCTCGGCAATCAAAATGAAAATCCTGCACAAAATTATAAAGATATGACTTATGACGATTTTTCAAATGAAATGCTTTCGACGATGATAATTGAAAAATTTAATTTGGGATTGAGAAAATTTTTTCTGCGCAATAAACTTTTAAAAGATTATGCAAAAGATAAAATGAATGATGAGACTGAATTTTTAAGAAACATCAATAATAAAGAAGAATATTTTCATGTGATATATCAACTGCGCGAATCGAATGAAACGGGAGATGTTCACGCATTTTTCCTGTTGTTCAATGTCGATAATTATCGTCGAACTACCGAGCATATGATAATGCTGATTGAGCGTGACGGCTTGACTGAACTTTATAATCGCGTGACGGCTGTCAATCTCATTCACGAACATTTAAAAACCATTCAAGAAAATCATTGTGCATTGATAATTTTGGATCTGGACAATTTCAAACAAATTAATGACAGATTCGGTCACGACTGCGGCGACATGATAATAAAAGATGCGGCCTCGCGAATGAATAAAAATTTCAGTCAAAAAGGAATTGTTGCAAGACTCGGCGGAGATGAATTTATGGTTTTCCTTAAAAATATCGAAGTTGATGAAGTTGATATTTTGCTGAATAAATTTTCAAGCAGTATAAAAGAAGTAAATTATCATGGTCAAAATATAACTTATACGATGTCGATAGGCTACGCAATATATCCCAAACACGGCAAAGATTATCACATTTTATATCAAAATGCAGATATGGCATTGTATTCGGTAAAAATGGCGGGACGAGCAAATTACAAAATCTTTTCGCCGAATATGATAAATACAAATCGAAATCAACTTGGTTTCAGCATTAATCAACTTTCGGAAGGAATGCCGGGCGGATTTTTGGTTTATCGTGCGAATGAAAATCAAGAAATACTTTATGCCAATAAGAAAGTTTTGGAAATTTATGAATGTGAGACGCTTGACGAGTTCAGAAAATTCACCGGCAACAGTTTCAGCGGCTGTGTTCACGAAAATGATTGGGAAACCATAAAAAATTTAATTGAAAATCAAATTGCTCAATCAAACGGTTATGATTATGTTATGTATCAAGCACGAACTGCAAAAGGAAATATTCGCATGATTGAAGATTTCGGAAGGCTGGTTGAATCGCCTGAGGATGGAAAAATTTTTTATGTATTTATGATTGATCTTGAAGACAAGGAAAGAGTTTACGATCAAATTATTTCAGTAAACGATTTGGAATAAAATTTTTGGAGGTTAAAATTTATGTGTAAAGAATGCGGCTGCGGAGAAATGAACGGAAATAATCGTTTGCAATTCAACGCTAAAGGTTATACCGAAGATTCGGCTAAAATTATTGAAAAATCTTTGCTGGGATTGTC
>CAJOPN010000188.1 GCA_905236285.1 uncultured Selenomonadaceae bacterium
CCCACGACTGAAGTCGCGGGTGTCCTGCGCTATTAATGAAAATAAAAATAATCGCGCTGATAATTTTAATGATTGCAATCGCCGGAGGATATAAATATTACACGGACAAAACGGCAGTTGAAGAAGCAAAAACTTATGACACATCGCCTGTAATGAGAATGACATTGCAAAAAACGGTATCGGCAACAGGAACGGTTCAGCCTCGTGACAGCGTTGAAGTTTCAAGCAAAATTACTGCACGAATAAAAGAAGTCCTTGTAAAAGAAAACGACACCGTGACGGCAGGTCAGACGATAGCAATTTTGGACGGAAAAGATTTTGAAGCTAAAAGAGATCAAGCAAAATTTAAATTGACGAATGCCGAACAAAAATTAAATCGAATCGAAAGACTTTACAAAATCGGAGCGAAATCTAAAGAAGAACTTGAAGATGCAGAATATGAATACGATACGGCAAAAAGTTTATTGGAAGAAGCAGAATCAGACGTGGCAGAAACAGTTATAACGGCACCGATGGACGGAGTGGTGGTCGGAGAACCGAAGACAGCCGGATCAATGGCAACTCAAGGCTCGGATAATCCGACAGTTATAATGAGAATTGCAGATTTAAGCGAAAAATTAATCAAGGCGAAAATAGATGAAACCGATATAGGAAGTGTGAGAGTCGGACAAAATGCAACGTTCACGGTAGACGCTCACACGAACAAAGAATTTGGTGCATATGTCGAAAAAATTTCTCAGACCGACACGGCAAATTCATGGGATATAGATAATTCGTCATCGAGTTCTTCATCAAGTTCAAATTCGGTAATTTATTATTACGTTACGCTGACGGCACCGGATCCCGAAAATTTATTGCTGCCTGCAATGACTGCAAGACTTGAAATAATCGTTGGAGTTGTCGACAATGCTTTGTGCGTACCGATTGCGGCATTGAAAACCGACAATGAAGGCTCATACGTTGAAAAAATTACAAAGTCGAATGATCCGAAAAAATCTGATGATGCAGAAAAAATTTATGTAAAGGTCGGACTTTACGGCGAAGAATATGTTGAAGTAGTGGCGAAAAATAATAATCTTAATGAAAATGATTTAGTCTCGGTAAGTTATGAGGCTGAAGAAAAGAAATCTTCAAACAATAATCGTCGCATGGGAGGTCCGCCGATGTGAAGGAAATTAAAAACGGTAAGATAATTTTGCCTGAAGGAATTGTTGAAAAAAATTTGTATTTCAATGAAAAAATTTGCGAAAAAAATATTGCCGATGAAGTAATTGACGCAAAAAATTTATATGTGAGTGCAGGATTCATAAATATTCACATTCACGGATATTTCGGTTTTGACATTATGGACAATTGCACAGAAGTACAAAAAAATTTGCCGAAAAGCGGAGTGACTTCATTTTTGCCGACGACAATGACGATGCCTCTCGAAAAAATAAAAAAATCACTCGAAGAAATTAAAAAATCTCCGAATGAAGGCGCAAAAATTTTAGGCGTTAATTTGGAAGGACCTTATATCAGCGAAAAATTTAAAGGTGCACAGTCCGAAAAAAATATCCGCAAACCAAATTTTTTTGAAATAATTGACGAATACAAAGATTTAATAAAAATAGTTACGATTGCGCCTGAAGAGACCGACGAAGAATTTTTTGAAGAATGTCGAAAAGCCGGAATTATAATTTCAATCGGACACAGCGCGGCGGATTATGAAACGGCAATCAATGCAATAAAAAATTTGGGAGCAAAACATATAACTCACCTTTTTAATGCACAATCAAAATTAAATCAGCGTGAACCCGGAATTGTCGGAGCAGCACTCGATTCAAATGCAATTTGTGAAATAATTTGCGATAATGTTCATGTTCATCCGATGTTACAGCGTTTGTTGTGGAAAGTAAAACCGCATGACGAAATAATTTTGATAACGGATTCATTGAGCGCGGCAGGACTTGGAGACGGAATTTTTTCACTCGGCGGTCAAAGTGTTTACGTTAAAAAAAATATTGCGACGCTTGAAGACGGAACGATTGCTGCGAGTGTTGCCGGTATGAATCAAGTTTTGAAAAATTTTAAAAATAATGTCGGCTGTTCGATTGAAGAAGTTGTAAATCTTGCAACAAAAAATCCTGCCGTTGAACTCGGAATTTTCGACAGGATCGGATCGCTTGAAATTGGAAAATCAGCTGATATTGTAATTTTCGACGAAGATTTTAAAATTCATCGCGTATTTATTAACGGTGTTGAAGTAAATCTTCAGCCAATTTAAAATTTCTTTCGGCAAGCATTTTTAATTTGTTGAATAAATCGGCGGTACAATTCGTATCGCTTTTTTTATTGAATTTTTTATTGATTGCATTTTTTATTTCATCGCAAGAAATATTTTCAATGTCACCGACGGATTTTTCACCGATAGAATCAAGAAAACGATCGATTTTCGGATCGTAACTTATACCGAGAAGGGGAACATTCATAACAGCGGCGAAAATCAGCGCGTGAAGTCTGATTGCAAGAAGTAAATCCATATTGCCGACGATAGAAAGCAGTTGATTGGTAGAATATTTGTCGCTCAAAACTTTGCAATCTTTTTTAATGAGAGAAGCAACTTCACGAGCGGCATTGACATCGGAAGGAACTTGCATGGGAATGAAAACAATCTCTGCATCTGTTGAATCGAGAGCTTTGGCAAGTTCAATTTTAAATGAATCGAAATTTTTCCAGCGACGGACGGCAACACCGATTAATTTTTTTTGAGAACCGCCGATAATTTTTCTGCCTTCATCGAGAGAAACGGGATCGAGAGCAAGAACGGGATCAGCAGTACATTCAATAGCAGGTTTAAAAATATTAAGCCGTGAAAGTTCATCAAGAGAACCGCGATCACGAACGGTAATCAAATCGACGCGATCAAGAATAAATTTAGTCAAACGTCGCGGAAAATTGCCGAGAATCGGACCGATACCTTGAGCAAAAAGCATAACTTTTTTTTGAAAGATTACAGCGATAAAAATAACACCGAGATAATAATATAAACTTCGACGGCTGGTGACATTTTGAAGAAGAGAACCGCCGCCGCTGATTAAAAGATCGGACGAAAAAATTTCTTTCATAACAGCGAAAGGATTTAAATGAGCAACGGCACGAACTTTATGACGTGAAATTGTATCTTGAGGATTAACGGAAATGACGGTGATTTTGATATTCGGATCGGTTGCAAAAAGACGCAGAACGGCATTAAGCATAGCCTCATCACCGGCATTGCCCGAACCGTAATAACCTGAAATCACAATCTTCATCAACAAAAAACCTCACAAAGATAATTAAGAATTGGAAATTCGACGAGAAAAGAAATGAATAAAAATCATCGGAACAATTCCGAGCAATGCACCGAGAATTAAACCGTCAATACCGCGAATAAATGACATGAAAAACGGCGTACGCATATGAGCAAAAGTTTCAACCATAGATGATTGACCGATAGTCGCGACGATAACGAGAATGAAAAAAATTGAACGCGACCATTTTTTGAAATAAGCCATAATTGCGAGCATGAAAGCGGGATGACCGATTAAAAGTTCTTTCGATCGCGGACGAGCATAAAATAAATTTTCCAAAAACGAACGGAATTTAACTTCAGCACCTGAAACAGGCATTCCGGCAGTATGTCCCGAACGTGCAATCAAAACGACAAATGCAATCAAAACAATGAAAGTTCCAAGAAGCCATTTAACTTTAATCGGCAAATCAAGAAGTTTTTTTATTTGATTGACGACATTAATGTCTTTCGCCGAAATATTTTCAAAGAGACTGAAACGTTGAAGAAATGCAATCGAAACGAGAATCAACGGCAAAATAAAAGTTAATTTTATGCCGCGAAAAATTTGAAATTCCAAAAAATATTCAACGTC
>CAJOPN010000189.1 GCA_905236285.1 uncultured Selenomonadaceae bacterium
CGGGGTGGCGGAACTGGCAGACGCAACGGACTTAAAATCCGTCGGAGTAAAATCCGTACCGGTTCGATTCCGGTCCTCGGCACCACCATTTATAATAAGCGGTAGTGGCGGAATGGCAGACGCGCCAGCTTCAGGCGTTGGTGGGGGCGACCCTGTGGAGGTTCAAGTCCTCTCTGCCGCACCATTTATTGAATTTAAAATTAATATGCGGTCGTGGCGGAACTGGCAGACGCGCTGCTTTGAGGGGGCAGTACTCGCAAGGGTGTGTGAGTTCAAGTCTCACCGACCGCACCATTTATATCAGCGGTTGTGGTGGAATTGGCAGACACGCTACTTTGAGGGGGTAGTGCTCATTCGGGCGTATGAGTTCAAGTCTCATCAACCGCACCATTTTCAGAAATTTTCAGCTCGATGTTTGGAATCGGGCTTTTATATTGCAAAAAAAAAATCAGCCGAACTGAATTTTTAAATTTCTATGAAATAATGTGTGCAAATATCTACCAATTCTTCTACTATGAATGAATGAAATGCCGCAAATGACATATTTTCTGTCATCGCCGCAAATGTATATTGTCCTACTGACCATGCCGCAACATTTGTATTATCACTCACTCGCGCTATATATATCGTCATTCCGCTCGACATGTTCACTTTCCATTTTACGCCGTATACTCCACTTATATCTTTAATTTGTTCGCCTGCCGCTCTTTTATACGTTCGAATTGCCATTGTTACTGTCGGCTCCCAGCGTCTCCCGTATCTTATTTCTACTATGTTGCCGCTTATTACTGCTATATAATTCATCGTATATCCCGATTTTTTCGGCACATATAACGGTATATATCCTACTGCTTTTGCCGCATCGTTAAAATTTGAATATGTTTTTATCGGACTCGGCATACCTTCGCTGTCGCTGAAATTTTCAACATTATTTAAATTGTCTTTTGTTATCGGCGAATTATTTTGTACATTTTCATTTGGTTTTACTTCGACTTCATTTATATTTTGATTTATATTTTGATTTTCTTTCGGCGTTTCAATTCTTTCTGTCGTCGGCGGTTTTATTTTTTCTTGGGCTGTCGGCTCATTTTTTTTGTCAAATGTCTCTATGTCTTCGCTTACCGTTACGTCTGCATCATTTTCTTTTCTTTGTTCCGCCGCCATTATCGACAATTCATCATCTTCATCGGCATAACACATATTTAACGGATTCATTATCATTAACGCCGTCAATATTTTTATCGGCAATTTATATTTCATTTCATCATCTCCTATTTTTATTTATTTCAACAGATTTTCTTTCCTTCCTGCCATTTATTATTTGAATTTTATTTGAATTTTGATAAACTTGTGATATAATATCTTTCAATCAGTAATTTTTTAGGAGTGAACCAGATGGATTCAAGAACGGATAATTCATCAACCGTTTCAAGCAACTCATCAAATCGTAAAAAAAATTCAACTTTCACATTAAAGCGTATCATTATCGGTGTAATTATTTTGTCTTTGATGGCGGCTGTCGGTGTCGGTATCGGTTTCGTCACCGCCTCTATCAATACCAAAGCCGATTTATCTCAAGATATTTTGCCTCCCGTTTCTTCTCAAATTTATGATTCGGCAGGCAATGAACTTGCAAATATTCATGCTACCGAAAATCGCCTTCCCGTGAAAATTGAACAAGTTCCCATTAATCTTCAGCATGCCTTCATCGCTGTTGAGGATAACAGATTTTATGAACATAACGGTATTGATCCGCGCGGTCTCCTTCGTGCCGCTTGGGCCAATATCAATAATCGCGGTATTAGTGAAGGCGGCTCGACCATAACTCAACAACTTGCAAAAAATGCTTATCTTACTCAAGAACAGACCATGCAGCGCAAAATTCAAGAAATGTTTCTTGCCATGAAACTTGAAAAGCAGTACACCAAGCAGGAAATTTTGGAATTGTATTTAAATCAAATTTATTTCGGGCAAGGTGCTTACGGAGTGCAGGCAGCAGCTAAAACTTATTTCGGCAAAAATGTTGAAGATTTGGATTTGTCTGAATGTGCTCTTTTGGCAGGTATTCCGAAAAGTCCAAATTATTATTCGCCGTTCAATGATGTACAGGCTGCCAAAGATCGCCGCGCAATCGTTTTGGATCAAATGGTTAAATACGGTTATCTCGGCAAAATTGAAGCTCAGGACGCTAAAAATCAAGAACTTAATCTTGCTCCTTTGTCAAAACCTACCGATAAAAAAGAGGCGGCTTATTTCATTGATTATGTAACTCAAATTTTAATTGACAAATACGGTGCCGACAGAGTTTATAAAGAAGGCTTGAAAGTTTACACTACCATTGATATGGATATGCAGCATAAAGCAGAGGCCGCCGTTTTAAGCAATCTTCCTGAATACGGAACAGATGCAAACGGAGTTGTTCAGCCTCAAGGTTCACTCGTCGCAATCGATCCAAAAACCGGTTACATTAAAGCTATGGTAGGCGGTCGCGGTACAGATCAATTCAATCGCGCCACTCTTGCCGAACGTCAGCCCGGTTCTGCTTTTAAACCTTTCGTATTCGCCGCCGCTCTTGAAAACGGTTTTACTCCTGATACCACCATTGAGGACAGTCCGATTACAATTAACGGCTGGTCTCCTCAAAATGACAGCAGACGCTTTTCGGGGACTGTTACAATGCGCACCGTTGCCACTTTTTCAATGAATGTGCCGACTGTCAAAATTGCTCAGAAAATTTCAATGGATAAGGCTATTTATTACGCGCAGGAAATGGGAATTTCTACTTTCGTTCTTGACGGTGAACAGAATGACAGAAATTTTGCTACAGCTCTCGGCGGTATGACAAAAGGCGTTACTCCTCTTGAATTAACTAGTGCTTACGGTACTTTCGCAAATAAAGGTATTTATGTTCCTCATGTAGCAATCACAAAAGTTTTGGATCGCAACGGTCAAATTCTCGAACAGGCCGATCCTCAAGGTAAAATTGTTTTGACTGAGGAAAGCTGTGCCGATTTGACAAGTATGCTTGAAGATGTAATTCAGCGCGGTACAGGCAAACGTGCACAAATCGGAAGACCTGCAGCAGGTAAGACAGGTACAACTTCCAATTATCACGATGCCTGGTTCGTCGGTTATACTCCCGATTTGGTCGTCGGCGTTTGGATTGGCAATGATGATAATACAAGTCTTGACGGAATTATGGGAGGTCAAACACCTGCGGCAATTTGGAGCAGTTTCATGCAAAATGCTCTTGCCGATGTTCCCGTCCATGATTTTGATGATTTGGTTGTCACTCGCCGCAGTTCAAAAACCATAAACGAATTACGCGATGAAAATACTGGCGGTGGTGAAAGCAATTCAAGACGACGCAGTAGAGATACTTATCAAGAACCTGCACGCCGTCAGAGTGAAACGGTTCAAAGTCAACAACAATCGTCAACTCCCGAACCTCAGCGTCAATCACAGCCTGAACCTCAACAAAGTTACAGCGAGCCCGTTTATTCGGAACGTGAACAGTATTCGCCTCCGCCTCAACGTGAGTCTGAACCTGTTTATGTTGAACCTGAACCGACTTATCGTGATTCCGAACCGGCTTACAGTGAACCTCCGACTGAACGCTCTTCCGCTGATTCTTCCGATGTTCCTACTCCGGGCGGCGGTGCTGTTAAAGGTCGTTAAAATTTTTTCAAAGTTTTTAAAGGAGAGATTTTTTTGTCGGAAAATGTTTTTGATGTATTGAAAGAACGCGGATTTTTGGCGCAATGTACAAATGAAGATGAAGTAAGAGAAATGCTCGGCAATAAAAAAGTCACTTTTTATATCGGTTTCGATCCTACTGCAGATTCTCTTCATGCCGGTCATTTTATCGCTTTAATGGCTATGAGCTGGATGCAAAAATTCGGTCATCGTCCAATTTGTCTTGTCGGCGGCGGTACAGGTACTGTCGGCGATCCTTCAGGTCGTTCCGATTTAAGAAAAGTTATGACTGATGAAACCATTGAACATAATTGCAACTGTTTCAAAAAACAAATGGAACGTTTCATTGATTTCAGCGACGGTAAAGCGTTAATGGTCAACAACGGCGATTGGTTGAGAAAACTCGGTTATATCGATCTTCTTCGTGAAGTTGGTGCTCATTTCACAGTCAACAGAATGCTTGCCGCCGAATGTTACAAACAACGCTGGGAGAAAGGTCTCACTTTCATTGAATTTAATTATATGGTTATGCAGGCTTATGATTTTTATAAATTAAATGCCGATTATGATTGCATTCTCGAAATGGGAGGCGATGATCAATGGTCAAATATTATTGCCGGCGTTGAACTCACCAGACGAAAAACAGGTAATGCCGTTTACGGTCTCACCAATAAACTTTTGTTGAAAAGTGACGGCTCAAAAATGGGAAAAACTGCCGGCGGTGCTCTTTGGCTTGATTCGGAAAAAGTTTCTCCTTTCGATTTTTATCAATATTGGCGTAATGTCGATGATGCTGACGTTAAAACTTGTCTTTCTCTTTTAACTTTTTTGCCAATTGGTGAAGTTAATCGTTTAAGTTCATTGAAAGAAGAAAAAATTAATGAGGCTAAAGAAATTCTTGCTTATGAGGTTACAAAACTTGTTCACGGTCAAGATGCGGCTGAAGAATCTCGAATCAAAGCAAAATCTCTTTTCAGCGGTTCAACTCAAGACCTTGAGGCAATTCATATCGGTGATGTCGCAGGAAAAAAATTAATTGATATTTTAGCCGAAAATAATGCAATAGAATCAAAATCAAAAGGTCGTCAACTCATTAAACAAGGCGGTATTTCAATCGACGACGAAAAAATTTCAGATCAAGATTATTCAATCGGCGAAAATGAAATTGAACACGGTTTCACGGTTAAAATCGGCAAGAAAAAATTTTTTAAATTCATCAAATGATACGTTGATGACAGAAAAATTAAGAGCTAACGGACTGCTTTTTTGTTTGATGTTCGGCGGTCTTTTAAAAATAAATTGGATTGCCGACAATGATTCATGGTTTATTCTTAACTGCGGTCGATATGTCGTTGAAAACGGAATGATTCCGCATGAAGAATTTGCGTCAATGCACGAAGGTTTACATTATGTCATGGAACAATGGTTGACGGCAGTAATTTTTTGGAAACTTTACGTTGCTTTCGATGCCGACGGAATTTTAACGTTGACTTATTTTGTCGGACTTTTGATCATATATGTTTATTACAGAATTTGTTTGCTCGTCAGCGATGAAAATAAACCGTTGTCTGTCGCTTTAACTTTAATTATTTGTGTATTCGTGTGCAGTCCGTTCATTGTCACACGTCCGCAAATTTTTTCAATGTTGATAATGCTGATTGAAATTTATTTAATGGAAAAATCTTTTCGTGACGGCAACAAACGACGATTAATTTTATTTCCTGTTCTGTCGATGATTTGCGTCAATCTTCATTCGGCTGTGTTTCCAATGTTGATAATAATCTTGTTTCCTTTTTTGGCAGAAGTTTTAATTTCAAAAATCAGCTTGAGAGAATCACATTCAAAAATTTCACTCAGAACAATATTATTGACGATTGCAGGCGTATTTTTTGCAGGTTTTGTAAATCCTTACGGTTTTGAGGCAATGTCATTTATATTTTATTCGTATGATCCCGATATTCACAATCATATCACAGAAATTGCTCCTCCTTCCTCTCAAAATCCTTTGGGAAAATTATTTTTCGGCTTTTCA
>CAJOPN010000190.1 GCA_905236285.1 uncultured Selenomonadaceae bacterium
CTTGTTTGTTTTGACTTACAAAATTTTGGAGGCATTAATCGGAGAAGACGAGCCGATTAAAATTGTTACTTGGTTCAGTCGAAATGTCGATCACGATATTGAATATTATCATTGGCTGCAGACAAAAGCCGGTCTTGACATTTTAAAAATTATGAAATTATTACACAGTCGTTGATTTATTTTAAAATTTTTAAGAGGTGATTCCTTTGAAAAAAATGAAAAAATTTTTATTTATATTAGCAGCGTTGACTCTCGGAATTACAAGCGGAGGCTGCGGAAAAGGTGATACTCCCGAAGAGGCTTTAAAAGATATTCAAACGGCGATTGCAAATCAAGACAGAAAATTGATTGAAAACCGCGTTGACGTTGAAAAATTTTTAAATAATCTTTACGGCGACGTTACGATTGAACTTGCCGACAATGTTGAAACTTTTCACAAAAATTATCCCGACGATCCTTATTTTCGCAATACTCCTCAATTCATCAAAAATTATAATGAAGAGAAAAGAAATTTTTATATGAGTTTCGTTAATGCCTCAGTCAATGCTTACTTTGACCGCGATATGAAAGGTGATAATTTTATAAGTCTTTTTGCGATTCAATGCGCCAATGAATTTAAAAATCTCTGCGCGGCAATGCAGACGAAATCTTCGGAGGCAAAAATTCAGGGCGATCATGCAATAATTGATTTTGAAATCAACGGCGATGATTCACCCTATGGAAAGTTTTTAGGCAATTTGAAATTTCGTTTCGGATTTGACAAAGACAAAAATAATCGCTGGCATTTGACAAAAATTGAAAATCTTGATGAGCTGATGCCTGCACTTGTCGATAGAGCTGAACTTGTCTGGCCCGAATATGCTCTTTATCAAAAATAAAAAAATAAGGGAGGAAATGCTATGCAAAAAAATTTTTTTATTGGTGATATAAAAATCGGTATCGATGAAACGCCGTTGGTAATTCCTGAAATAGGAATCAATCACGAAGGAGATTTGAAAATTGCCAAACTCATGGTCGATGCCGCATATCGTGCCGGAGCAAAAATTGTTAAACATCAAACACATATTGTTGAAGATGAAATGAGTCATGCGGCAAAAAAAGTTATACCGGGCAACAGCAAAAATTCAATTTATGAAATAATTTCTAAATGCGCATTATCCGAAAATGAAGAATATGAATTAATGGAATACGTCCAAAATAAAGGAATGTTATTTTTAAGTACGCCGTTTTCAAGAGCCGCTGTCGATCGATTGGAGAAATTTGGAGTTGCAGCTTACAAAATCGGTTCGGGCGAAATGAATAATTATCCTCTTTTAAAATATGTTGCATCATTCGGAAAACCTATTATTATGTCAACTGGAATGAATGATTTAAAAAGTATCTCAAAAGCCGTCGATATTTTGGAAAATGCTAACGTCAATTATACACTCCTTCACACGACAAATTTATATCCGACACCTCTTAATCTTGTAAGACTTGGAGCAATGCAGCAGATGATGAAAGAATTTCCCAATGTGCCGATCGGACTTTCGGATCACACTTTAACGAATACGGCTTGTATTGCGGCAATGACATTAGGTGCTTCTATCGTCGAAAGACATTTCACGGACATTAAATCACGAAAGGGTCCTGATATAATTTGTTCGATGGACGAAACCGAATTGCACGAATTGATTCAAGCGGCAGAGGATATAAAAAAGATGCTTGGAGGAAATAAAATTGCCGCAACTGAAGAACAAGTGACCATTGATTTTGCATTTGCTGCTGTCGTTTCGATTCAACCGATAAAAGCCGGTGAAAAATTTACAGAAAAAAATATTTGGGTAAAACGTCCCGGTAAAAATGGAATTTTAGCTGAGAATTATGAAAAAATTTTAGGGAAACATGCTACTTGCGATATTGATAAAGATATTCAGTTGAATTGGAAAATGATCGAGGAATGAATTATGTCAAAAAAAATTTTGTTTATTACGGGAACGAGAGCCGATTATGGAAAAATGAAACCGCTTATGCTTGCTTTAAAGAATGATTCAAAATTTGAATTGTTTGTTTTTGTTTGTGGAATGCATCTTTCCGAAACTTTTGGTCGCACTTATGAAGAAATTTTAAAAGATAATTACAAGAATGTTTATGTGGCATTCGGACTGACACTTTTTCAAAATACAAGCATTAATCTCGGAAATACTATTGCTCATCTTTCAGGCTACGTCGATCAAATTGATCCTGATATGATTGTTGTACATGGCGACAGATTCGAGGCAATGGCAGGAGCAATGGTAGGAGCAATTAAAAATAAAATCGTTGCTCATATTGAAGGCGGAGAACTTTCAGGAACGATTGACGAATCAATTCGGCATGCAATTTCAAAATTCGCTCATGTTCATTTCGTCAGTACTGACAGAGCAAAACAGCGATTAATTCAAATGGGAGAAGAATCAAATAGAATTTATGTTATAGGTTCACCTGATATTGATATAATGTTATCGAAAAATTTACCAAGTCTTGAAGAAACGAAAAAACGCTATGAAATTAATTTTGATTCTTACTCTATTTTAATGTATCATCCGGTTACTACCGAGTACAATTCAAATAATGAAAAAATTAAAATCATAGTCGATGCAATTATTGAAAGTCAAAAAAATTATGTCGTAATAAAACCAAATAACGATCTCGGATTTGAAATAATTTTAAACGAATATAAACGGCTTGAAAAAGATCATCAGCGTTTCAGAATCTTTCCATCGATAAGATTTGAATATTTTTTGACGCTTTTAAAAAATGCAAATTTTATAATTGGAAATTCAAGCGCAGGAATTCGTGAAAGCGGAGTTTATGGAATTCCGACGATAGATATAGGAAGTCGCCAAAGAAATAGGGGGGGGGTATTGAATATTCAACATGTTGAAGAAAATATTGAGGAAATTTTGAAGGCAATAAAAAACGTTGATTATTATCGTGTTAAAGTTTTGGCATTCGGTAAGGGAAAAAGTAAGGAAAAATTTTTAAAAATTATCAATGAAGAATCATTCTGGGATATAAATATTCAAAAAAATTTTGTTGATTTGGATATGTAAAAATTTTTTTATCAGAAAAAATAATTTGTAAAAAAAAAAAAAGCGGCATAATATTCTTTGAGATGAATACAAGCCGCAATTTTTTTATAATTTTTATTTTTTCATTTGATCGCTTATCAATTTGTCGGCACCGTAGCGTTTGCGAAGTGTCGGCTTTTCTATTTTTCCTGTTGCATTTCGCGGAATATCTGCAAAAATAATTTTCTTCGGTCGTTTGTATCTCGGCAGGTCCAAACAAATTTTATTTATTTCGTCTTCCGTGCAGCTCATTCCGTCTTTAATTTCGATAATCGCCGCCGCAATTTCTCCAAGACGACGATTCGGCAATCCGATTACCGCCACATCTTTAATTTTTGAAAATTTATGCAGAAAATCTTCAATCTGAACGGGATAAATATTTTCGCCTCCGCTGACTATGACATCTTTTTTTCTGTCAACCAAAAATATAAATCCGTCTTCATCTTGCATTGCCATATCACCTGTTAAAAGCCAGTCACCTTTGAGAACTTCAGAGGTGGCTTTTTCATCATTATAGTAACAAGTCATAACGCCCGGACCTTTTACGCAAAGTTCGCCGACCTCTCCGCGTTCAACTTCGTTTCCTTCTTCAGAAATAATTTTGCACTGCCAGCGATAACCGGGTACTCCGATTGCTCCGACTTTATGAATATTTTCAAGTCCGAGATGTACACAGCCGGGACCCGTTGACTCTGAAAGTCCGTAATTTGTATCGTAATCGTGATGCGGAAAATATTCTTTCCAATGTTCAATTAATGAAGGCGGTACAGGCTGCGCTCCAATGTGCATAAGCCTCCATTGATTAAGTTTGTAATCTGACAATTTTAATTCGCCGCTGTCAAGTGCATCTAAAATATCCTGCGCCCAAGGAACGAGCAGCCAGACGATTGTACATTGTTCGTTTGAAATCGTTTCAAGAATTGTTTTCGGTTTCGTTCCTTTCAATAAAACTGCTTTACTGCCGACGACGAGCGATCCCATCCAATGAAATTTTGCTCCCGTATGATAAAGCGGAGGTATACACAAAAAAACATCTTCATGCTTAGTGTGATGATGTTTTTGTTCCATTTGTGCCGCTTGTGTCAATGATTGATGTTTATGTAAAATTGCTTTCGGAAATCCTGTTGTTCCAGATGAAAAATAAATTGCTCCAAAATCGTCGTCGGTAATTTCTTCAACATTCGGCTTTGCACTTGAATGATTCGCCGCCAGCAGATGATAACTTTCTGCAAAACTCGGACAATTATCGCCGACATAAATCAACAATCGACCTTGACTCAATCTCTCAGCATGCGTTTCAAGTCGTCCGATAAATTCATTTCCAAAAATTATTGCGTCCACTTCTGCCAATTCTGCACAGTACAAAATTTCATCGGCATCATAACGAAAATTAAAAGGAACTGCAATTGCTCCCGTCTTCAAAATTCCAAAATAAATCGGCAGCCATTCAAGACAATTATACATTATGATTGCAACTTTATAGCCTTTTTTAATTCCGCGTTCAAGCAAAAGATTTGCACAACGATTCGCTTTCTCATTAAAAACTGACCATGTTATTTCGCGGCGATACGGTTCAAAACGATTCGATTCAATCAAACTGTATTCTTTCCAACTCATTCTACGATCATCAGGTTCTGACGGATTCAATTCGACAAGTGCAACTTCATCGCCGTACAATTCGGCATTGCGTTCCAAATATTCCATTACAGGCATTTTCTTTTAAATCTCCTCTCAAAATTTTCAAACGGCTTAAATTATATCAAGAATTTTTTTTTTGTGCAAATTTTCTTTTTCTTGATTTTAAATTTTCAATGTGCGATAATTATTTTCGGATTTTAAAAAATTTGAGGTGAAGAAATTTTTATGAGTGAAAAATTATGGGGAGGACGCTTTGAAAAATCTACTGATGAAATGATTAATGAATTTCAAGCGTCAATTAATTTCGATAAAAGAATGTATCGTGAAGATATTGAAGGCTCAATCGCTCATGCAGAAATGCTTGCGAATCAAAAAATTATTTCGACTGACGACTGCAATAAAATTGTTGAAGGTCTGAAAAAAATTCTCGATAAGATTGAACGCGGCGAATTTGAATTTGATATTGCTCTTGAAGACATTCATATGAACATTGAAAAAAATTTGACTGATGAAATCGGAGAGGCAGGCGGACGACTTCACACGGCACGCAGCCGCAATGATCAGGTTGCTCTCGATACTCATCTTTATATTCGCCGTCAGACCGTTGAAGTTCAAAAATTAATTTTAAATTTCCAAAAATCAATCGTCAATGCCGCAAAAAAATATCGTGAAATAATTATGCCCGGATATACTCATCTTCAACGTGCTCAGCCGATTTTATTTTCTCATCATTTAATGGCTTATTTTTCAATGTTGAAAAGAGATTTTGAAAGATTTGAAGGAGTTTATCAACGTGCAGATATTATGCCGCTCGGAGCAGGTGCGCTTGCAGGAACGACTTTTCCGATTGACAGAAATTTTGTTGCCGATTCTCTTAATTTCAAAAATATTTATAACAATTCTCTTGATGCAGTCAGCGATCGTGATTATATCTTAGAATTTATGAGTGCCTCTTCCATTTTAATGATTCACCTTTCGCGCTTGAGTGAAGAATTGATTTTGTGGTGCAGCCGCGAATTTTCATTTATAGAACTTGATGACGCTCATTGCACAGGTTCATCAATGATGCCGCAGAAAAAAAATCCTGATGTCCCCGAACTCGTCAGAGGAAAAACAGGACGCGTTATCGGTCATTTAATGGCAATGCTCACGACTGTTAAGGCTCTTCCTCTTGCTTACAATAAAGATTTGCAGGAGGACAAAGAAGGCGTTTTTGACGTTATCGACACGATTAAATTTTCTCTTTCGGTTTATGCTCAAATTATTGACGGACTCAAAATTAAATCCGAAAATATGTTAAAAGCAGTTGAAGAAGATTTCAGTAATGCAACTGATCTTGCTGATTATCTCGTCAAAAAAAATCTGCCGTTCAGAGAGGCTCACTCCATAAGCGGCAAAATTGTTCACGATTGTATTTCAAATAATATTTTTCTCAAAGATTTAAGACTTAGTGACTTCAGAAAATATTCTAAACTCTTCGATGA
>CAJOPN010000191.1 GCA_905236285.1 uncultured Selenomonadaceae bacterium
ATTTCTTCTCAGCGATGCCTCATTGACTTCAAGAAAAATTTTTTTGTCTTTTGCAAGTTCAACCATTTTTTCAAGAAAATTTTTTACGTTCTCATGCAAAGGATCATCCCTGTAACGTTTATTTTCAATGTCGTGAATTTCTCTTTCAATATGCGCAAAAGCATTGTGAGCATTGGCCGCTTTTTCAAATTCGTCATACAAAGTTTTCAGCGATAAAAGTTTTATTTTTAAATGAAATGTGTGCAGTCCGATCGGTCGCCAGCGTAATTTTTTTAATTTTTTCCAATTTTTTTGGTCGATCGTTTGAGCAACATTAAATTCTGCGCCACATATCACATAAGGCTGATTTTCTTCGCGATATGAATTTACTTCTTCTTCAAAATATTTAAATCGTGTACCTTCATTTTTACGTTCAATTTCAGTTCCGTCATTATAAATATGATCCGTTATCGCCAAATATTTTAAATTCATTTTTTGAGCAGCGACAATACTTTCTTGAATCGTTGAATAAGCATGTTTTGAAAAAATCGTATGCGTGTGCAAATCTGCCAAAATATCTTTTTGAGTAATCATTTGTTCACCTTTTCATTGTCGTCTGATTTAATAACTGTACGAATTGGATACGGAATTTCAATTCCTTCCTGCCTGTAACGACGTGTAATATCCTTTATAAATTCGTGCTTCAATAAATATTGAGCTTTGAATTGCGTTGAATGTAAAAATACATTGAAATCTATTGAAGAATCTCCGAAACTTTGAAAACGAACCGAAGGTGCAAGAGGATTTCTGTCAATGCCGTTATCGTCCCAAGTCGGTTGATAACCGTCAACACGCATCATTGCATCGCGAGCAACTTCGACCGTAATTCTTTCCACTTCGTCCAAATCGCTGTCATAACTCACGCCGATAGGAATCGCAATAACAATATCATCACGCGGCATTGAATAATTTGTTGTAATTGAACTTGCAATTGTTTTATTCGGAATGACGACGACCGACGCATCGGATGCAGGAGTTATAGTTGTGAATCTCCAATTTATATCGGTAACTCGTCCTTCATCGCCGGTTGAAAGTTTTATGTAATCATTGACTTTCATTTGTTTTGACAAAATTAATTGAAGTCCGCTGAAAATATTCGCAAGAGTTTCCTGCAGACCGAGAGCAACCGCCATACCGCCGACACCCATTGCAGTCAAAATTGGAGCAACCGAAATTCCGTAATATTGAAGAACAATTAAAATTCCCGACGCATAAATTGCAGTTTTTAGAATTGTATCAAGCAATGTACTTTGTGACGAATCGCCTTTGCCTGAAAGTTTCATTGCAACTATTCCGCTCAATGTTCGTGCAACAACTCTTGTCAATGTGAAAATAATCACCGTGAAAAGAAAATATGAAAAAATTCTCATCAATCCGGCAGGCAATTTACTTGTATTGACTATCCAATATAAACCAGTCATCAAACAAAAATTAATCGGAATGCCTCGCAAGGCGTGAAAGAAAATTGATTTGACATTTAAATTAAAATCGTCAACTTTGAGATGTCGATCAATTTTTTGTTCAAGCACGCGATTTAATGCAATTCCGATTGAAAGAGCGACTGTTAAAATACATGCAGGCACAATTAAAAGTTCTGAAAGATATGCCCAATCAAGCGTTAAAAGATGTTCCAAAAAAAATTGCCGTTACAAAGAATTCAATATAAGTTTTAGATTGATGTTTCAATTCACTTTGTAACGGCTTTCACCTCCAATTAAATTTTTTAATTAACTTCAATTTTTACGACTCCATAAGTATTTAAGTAGGTTTGAATAATTTTTCTGGTCAAATTTGCCTCGTGTTCTGTCTTACATGCAACGAAATCTATATAATCAAATGTATGATTACTTATTCCGAAACGATTATTAAGTAAATATTGATGAATTGATTTTAACGTATTGAAATTTCCTTCACAAATAAAATTACCAAAATTATCAAAAATAAACATATATTTGTAATCCATATTATTAAGATAATCATCCATCTGCCAAAATTTTGAAAATTGCTCTACCATTAATTGCGGATTTTTCACCATAGACCCGATATCCGTTTCAATATAAAGCAAGGGTTTAATATTTTTTAAATTTTCTCCGAATGACATAATTGCATCAGCATCGTAACCGCTGGTTGAAGATTTTATTAAACTTATATCTTTAGGTGAAACATGACAGTATTTCAAAAGCTGATTAAAAGTAAAAGTAGGAGCTTCTGCTTCAGTATCATTCATCGCCAATTTTTTTACTGCAGTTCCACCTTCAGAAACATCTGAAATATAATTTTCCATTTTGTCTGAAATATATGCTTCGACGATGGTGACTCTTTTTTTAACTTTTAACTTTTTCTGAACATTTTCTTTCAAAATTTTAACGAAACTTTTAGTAGGCTCAACCAAAATGAAATCAGCAGCAGTATGATTCAACATGAGAGTCAAAGTATCGCCAACGTTTGCTCCAACATCTATTATATATTTTTTATTTTTTGGCAAATAGGGGGGGGGGTAATTTGATTTTCAAGTTCAGCCAAAAATGGAACGAAACGATAAAACAAAGGACAGTTTTTTTGATAAACAGGCATCAAATGTCCATCACCAAGTTCTATCAAGTGCCCTTCAACTTCATACAACATAATAATCAATCCTCCAAAAATTTATTTTATTGATTTTAAAAATTTTGTGTGCTATATTATAGCATATTTTGCAAAAAATGGAACAAAAAATCATACGAGGAGTTACAATTTATGTCAGACATTTTGATTGAAGGAAAGAAACTCAGACTCAGAAAGGCGAATGAAAACGATTTGGATTATATAATTGCGTTGGAATTTGCTCCCGAAAATTTAAAATTTATCGTACCGTTCGACAGAGATTATCATCAAAAAATAATTTCGTCCGCAAATGATTATGCAATGGACGTAATAATTGAAGAAATTGAGACGAATGAACCGGCAGGATATTTCATGTTGAGAGAATTGAACAATCGCCACAATGAAGTTGAATGGACACATGTTATAATCGGACGGAAAGGTCTCGGCTACGGTCACGAGGCAATGAGACTTTTAAAAAAATGGACTTTTGAAACAAAAAAATTTCATCGTGCCTGGCTTGATTGCAAGGTATACAATGAAATTGCAATTCATCTTTATGAATCTGAAGGAATGATTCGTGAAGGACTTCATCGCGAAACCATTTTGACTAACGGCGTTTATGAAGATTTAATTGTTTTTGGAATTTTGGACAGAGAATATTTTTCACGCAATGAAATAATTTAAAATCGCCTCAACCAAACCGTTAATTGTATATTCATTTGCAATTATATCGGCTTCAATTCCAAAATTTTTTAAAGTGGCTGCAGTAATCGGACCGATTGCGGCAGTTTTAATTTTTTTTACGGATTCAGTACCGACTGCATTAATCAAATTTTTTACTGTCGATGAACTGGTGAAAGTTATTAAATCAATATTTTCAAGATTAATTTTATTTTCGATTGCGGAAACGGTTTTGTAAGCCGAAACGACATCGACATCTGCACCGAATTTTTTTAATTCCTGCGGCAAAATTTCTCTGGCCTCTTCAGCACGAGGAATTAATATTTTTTTATTTTCAACTTTATTTTTCAAAATTTCAATCAGAGCCTCAGCCTTAAATTCTTTCGGAATGAAATCTGCACAAATTCCGTGTTTTGATAATTCTTCGGCAGTTGATGAACCGATTGCCGCGATTTTGGCATTGAACAATGAACGCGAATCGAGATTTTTAATTTTGAGACGTTCAAAAAATTTTTCAACGCCATTTGTACTTGTAAAAATTATAAAATCATATGAAGAAATTTTATCAATGGAATTATCGACGGCAGAAAAATTATCAGACGGAGCGACTATTTTAATTGCAGGAATTTCAACGCAATCGACACCGTTTTCAAAAAGTTTTTCGGCGAGTTTGGAGGCTTGCGACCTTGAACGAGTGATTAAAATTTTTTTACCGAAAAGCGGTTTTGAATCGAACCATTTCAAATTGTTTCTGAGGTTGACGACATTGCCGACGATAAAAATTGCGGGAGAAGAAATTTTTTCACGCAAAACATCAGCCGCCGCATTTTCAACAGTCGTAATTAAAATTTTCTGTGCAGGTTTAGTGCCGTTCTGAATTACAGCGGCAGGAGTCTTTTGAAAAATTCCGTTGTCAATGAGTTTTTGAGTAATTTCGGAAATATTTGCAACTCCCATCAAAAAAATCAGCGTATCGGCTGCAGTTGCCAATTTATCCCAGCGAAGAGAAGATTTTTCAGACATTTCGTGACCGGTAATGACTGCAAAGGAAGTTGCTATGCCGCGATGAGTAACGGGAATACCTGCATAAGCCGGAACAGCGATTGCAGATGTGATACCCGGTACAATTTCAAAAGGAATATTATTTTCAGAAAGCAAAAGAGCCTCTTCGCCGCCGCGACCGAATACAAAAGGATCGCCGCCTTTAAGCCGCACGATAATTTCATACTGCTTTGATAAATCGACGAGTAATTGAGAAATTTTTTCTTGATTCATTGTGTGATGATTCGGAGATTTTCCGACGTAAATTTTTTTTGAATTTTGATTTGCGAAATTTAAAATTTTTTCGTCTGCAAGTCTGTCATAAACAATTACATCGGCACATTCAATTAAATTTTTGGCTTTAATCGTCAACAATTCAAAATCGCCCGGACCTGCACCGATCAAAAAAACTTTGCTCATAATTGCACCTCATCTGTCGAATTTTTTTCTGTAATTTAAATAAATTTTTGTCTCATTGACAATTATATCCGAAAGCAAAATTAATGCAATCAAATTCGGAATAGCCATTAAACCGTTTACAATATCAGCGAGAGTCCAAATTGCATCAAGTTGAAGAAAAGCACCTGAAGCGACGAGCAATATAAAAATAATTCTGTATGGCAAAATTCCTTTGGTGCCTGCAAGGAAAAACATGGCACGTTCGCCGTAATAATTCCAGCCGAGAATAGTAGTAAAAGCAAAAAGAGCAAGACTGACAGTCAAAGCGATTGCTCCGAACTCTCCGAAATTACTTGAGAAAGCGGCGGAAGTCATCGCGGCACCTGCAAGATTCGGCGAATTCCAAACTCCGGTTAAAATTAATGCAAGTCCCGTCATTGTACAAATTATAATCGTATCAATAAAAGTTCCTGTCATTGAAATTAATCCTTGTTCGGCAGGCCATTTTGTTTTCGCGGCGGCGGCGGCAATCGGAGCTGAACCCAAGCCGGATTCATTTGAAAAAACTCCGCGTGCAATACCTGCCTGCATTGCGAGCATAATTGTTGAACCTGCAAATCCTCCGACAGCAGCATGACCTGTGAATGCAGAATTTATAACTTCAAAAATTGCTGAAGGTAACTGATCAATGTTCAAAATGATTAAAAGGACAGAAATTAACATATAAAAAGCAGCCATAAAAGGAACAATCATTTCAGTAACTTTTGCGATTGATTGAAGACCGCCGAGAGTAACGGCCGCGACAAGAATTGTCAAAATTATATCCGTGATGATTCTGCTCACTCCGAAAGTATTTTCAAAACCGTCTACGATTGCATTGACTTGAGGAAATGTTCCGATACCGAGAAATGCAACGAGAACGCAGGCAACAGCAAAAAAATATGCAAGCGGTTTAAAATTTTTTCCGAGACCGTTCAAAATATAATACATCGGACCGCCTGCAACTTCGCCGCGTGAATCAATCGTTCTGAATTTTATTGCAAGAAGACCTTCGGCGTATTTGGTAGCCATTCCGAAAAATGCCGCGAGCCACATCCAAAAAAGAGCACCGGGACCGCCGAGTTTAATGGCAGTTGCGACACCTACTATATTACCTGTGCCGACTGTAGCAGAGAGAGCCACGCAGAGAGCCTTAAAACTTGAAACATCTCCCGCACCGTGATTTTTTGCGCTTGAAATGAGATTGAGAGCTTGAGGCAATTTAAAAATTTGTATTAAATTGAGACGAATCGTCAAAAAAATTCCTGTTCCGACGAGCAAAATTAAAAGAGGTACTCCCCAGACGATTGAATCAATTTCGTTCAAAATTTCCAAAAAAGTTGAATTATCCATAAAATGAACTCCTTAATAAATAAAAATAATTTCAAACAATGTTGCAAATTATACCACAAAAAAAAAAAATTGCATAGAAAATATTTTACAAACTTAAAAAGACTGCCTTCCGACAGCCTTATTAATTGCAAAAAAAAAAAGTGGTGACGCCAGCGGGATTTGAACCCACGAACCCGCCGTGAAAGGGCGGTGTCTTAACCACTTGACGATGGCGCCAGTCAATTTGTTCATTGAACGCCTCAACGAAAAGAAGTATAGCACAAAAATAAAAATAATGCAAGTACTTTTTTAAATTTTTTTTATGTTTTTTTTAAAAATTTTTAGAAAATTACTTGCAATTTACAAAAAAAATGATATAATTTCTTAAAGAATGGCAAGAGAAAAAATCTTGTCAAATGTTTCAGAAATGATTGGAGGATTTGCAGAATGGGTAAAAACGCTTGCAAAATTGAGAAAATTATCGGTCGTGAAGTTCTTGACTCTCGCGGCAATCCGACTGTTGAAGTCGATGTGATTCTTGAGGACGGCACTCTCGGTCGTGCAGCAGTTCCGAGCGGAGCATCCACAGGTGAAAATGAAGCTCTCGAACTTCGTGACAAAGATCCGAATCGTTATCTCGGTAAAGGCGTTCAAAAGGCTGTTGATAATGTCAATAATGTCATCGCTGAAAAATTAAAAGGTGATTGCGTACTTAATCAACGCGCTCTCGATTACAAAATGATTGAAATTGACGGCACTCCGACTAAAAGTAATCTCGGTGCAAATGCAATTCTCGGCGTATCTCTCGCTGCGGCTAAAGCGGCTGCAAATCTTCTCGGTATTCCTCTTTATCGTTACATCGGCGGTTGCAATACTTACAAAATGCCGGTTCCTATGATGAATATCATCAACGGCGGTGCTCATTCAGATGCTCCGATTGCTTTCCAGGAATTTATGATTCGTCCTACTGGTGCATCTTCAATTAAAGAGGCTGTTCGTATTGGTTGCGAAGTTTTCCATAACCTTGCAAAAATTCTCAAAGGTCGCGGACTTTCAACGGCTGTCGGTGATGAAGGCGGTTTTGCTCCGGCTCTCAATGGTATTGATGATGCTCTTCAAGTTATTGTTGACGCTATTGAAAAAGCAGGTTACAAACCCGGCGATGATGTTAAAATTGCTATGGACTGTGCAGCATCAGAATTTGCTTACAATGAAAACGGTCAATGGTTCTACGATTACAAGAGACTTAAAGACGGCAAGGAAAAAGATCCTAACGGCAAACGTCTCAGCGCGGCAGAGCAAATCAATTATCTTGAAGAACTCATTACAAAATTCCCGATTGATTCAATCGAAGATGTTCTTGATTAAAAT
>CAJOPN010000192.1 GCA_905236285.1 uncultured Selenomonadaceae bacterium
GCGAACGATCATGTGTTTGAGAAGATCATCAGAAATTTTCATAACACGATCGCACTCATCAACGCAGGCAGGTTCACAAGTGACATTGAAGAGAACATAAAAGCCTTCAATTTCTTTTTGAATTTCATAGGCAAGGCGTTTTTTGCCCCAGCGATCTTCTTTGTCGATTTTTCCGCCGTTGTTGGCAATTAACTTTGAAAATTTTTCGATGACGGAGTTAATCTGCTCTTCCTCAAGCGGTTTGATGATGAATACAATTTCGTACTTTCTCACAATTACACCTCCTCTGTGGACTTACGACTCCGTTTTTCGGAGCAGGAAGGTTTAAACAATTTTAAAAAATTTTTTGTTCAAACGATTTAAGAGTATAGCACAAATTTTTTTGATAATCAAGAGTTTAAAAAGAAAATTTCTTGTAAATAAAAATTTGCTGTGATAAAATAATTTTATGAAAAAATTTTTGTCGAAAGATTGGTGAAACGAATTGAAAGTATTGGTCACAGGAATAACGGGACAACTCGGATTTGATGTTTTAAATGAATTGCACAATCGAAATATTGAAGTCGTAGGAACAGCACGAGCCGATTTCGATTTGACGAACAAAGAAAATATGATTGATTTTATAAAATCACACAATCCCGATGCGATAATTCATTGCGCGGCTTATACGGCGGTTGACAAGGCTGAAGATGAAAACGAATTGGCAATGCAGGTCAATGCCTCCGCAACAGAGACGATTGCAAAAATTTGTCGCGAAATTGATGCAAAAATGATTTATATCAGTACCGATTATGTTTTTCCAGGCGATGGAGAAAAACCTTATGAAGTTGATGATCCGAAAGGTCCGACGAATTCCTATGGACGTTCAAAACTTGCAGGTGAAGAGGCAGTTTTGAAAATGCTTGAAAAATATTTTATCGTGAGAATTTCATGGGTATTCGGAATTAACGGAAAGAATTTTATCAAGACGATGTTAAAACTGAGTGAGACGCGCGGCGAATTGAGAGTAGTAAACGATCAAATCGGATCGCCGACATTTACCGTTGATTTGGCTCATCTCCTCGTCGATATGGTTCAGACCGAAAAATTTGGAATTTATCACGCGACCAATGAAGGATTTTGTTCATGGGCAGAATTTGCGGAAGAAATTTTTAAACAAGCCGGAAAAAATACAAAAGTTATTCCCGTTGCGTCGAGCGAATATCCGACTAAGGCGACACGTCCGAAAAATTCACGTCTGAGCAAAAAAAGTCTCGACAACGCCGGATTTAAGCGTCTGCCGAGTTGGAAAGATGCAGTAAAAAGATATTTGATTGAATTGAAAAATTTTTAATCTATACCGACAATTTTAAATTCACAATCCGAAAAATTTTCTTTTAATGAATTGTCATCAATGTCATTATCCACATAAATTTCAAAAAATCCGTCTTTGTGGAACTTGACATCGGTGACATTTTTAATTTTTGTAATTCTGCTTATAACAGTTTCTTTTTCGGAGTCGTTCAAATCTCTGTCGAAAATAAGAACTTTATAATCAACGCGTTCAATTTTAAAAATAACGGGACGAGTACCGTCGTTGCAGCAGGCGATCATAATTTTGTCGTCATTGGTCCAGCCGTGCATAATCGAACCGCCTTGAAGAGCAGTATAAATATAACGTGAAATGCAATCCCACGCTTCGGCACATTGCGAACCTTTTCCCATTGTCCAAAAATCGTCGGCTTTTCCGTAACGTTCAAAAATAAATTCATCACCGACATGATAAAAAGGACAAGCTCCGGCATTCGGATCTGCAATATATTTTTCCTGAAGATCGGGATAAAGTTTTTTATCAATGACAGTCAATTTACATTTATATTGCATGTTAAACTCTCCCAAAAAAATTTTTTTTAACTGTTGATGATGAGCGCGATGAAAATTAAATCTTCATTGCCGATATTTTCAATGCCGTGTTTTTCTCCGTCTGCACAGAAAGTTGTTGTTCCGACTCCGATTTTCATATCTTTGCCGTTGTCGTTATAAAGTCCTTCGCCTTGAATGATGTAATAAGTTTCCGTGTTGCCGATATGTGAATGAATATCAAGAGATGCTCCGACAGGAATTGTAACTTTCGCAAACATTTCACATTTGTCAGTCAATTCTTTCGGCGTGAGCAAATGCGTGATTGTGAGTTCGCCTTTTCCTTTTTTTAATTTTTGATCGCTCGATTGAATTATTGCCATTGTTATCTCTCCTCAAAAATTTTTTGAATTTTTTTAAATTATAATTCAAATTTTTTGATATGGCAATAATTTTTTTCTTTAATTTTGTTTAACTCTTGCCAATCCAATTTTTGCAGGTTCAAAATTCGGATCATATTTATTCTCCGAACTAAGATAGCAAAGTCCGAGTATTCTATAATATTGATAATCTTTTCTCGGATAAATTGAGATTGCTTTTTCACAACATTCGGCAGCTTTAACGTAATCGCCTTTTAAGTTTATA
>CAJOPN010000193.1 GCA_905236285.1 uncultured Selenomonadaceae bacterium
AGAACTCCAAAATAAAAAAATAAATTGTCTTCTGATGTCGGCTTCGATAAATTACGTCGATGTGCCGTACAAATATTTAGAGGATATGTTGTCTATCGACGCAAAATACTTAATCGTTGACAGAACATATTTTAATTTTGAATACAGAAATCGAATTTCGATTGAACATGTGCCTGAAAGTATTTATAAGGCAGTTTATCCGATAACTTTATTGAATTTCGATGAGTTCACGAAAAAAATCGGACGAAAATATCAACCGATATTTAATATGCCCGCAGCAGACAGTTTGCCGTTACTTGAAGGAAATATGGCAAGAATTGTACCTTGTCTGGGCTGGCTGTTGAAACATAATTAAAAAAATTGTTTTGAGGAAATTTTTATGAATTTTAAAGGAAAGAAAATTCTCATAACCGGCGGTATGGGATTTATAGGCAGTAATTTGGCAATAAGATTGGTCAATGAGGGTGCAGACGTAACTATAATGGATTCAATGCTTGATGATTACGGAGCAAATCTTTATAACATTGAACCGATAAAAGGTCAAGTTAAAATTAATTTTTCGGATATGCGTGACGAACACAGTCTTCGTTATCTTGTTCGCAATAAAGATTATATTTTTAATTTGGCAGGACAAGTAAGTCATCAAGATTCAATGAATCAGCCGTTCATGGATATGGAAGTTAATTTGCGTGCTCAGCTTACATTGCTTGAATCATGTCGTCATTATGCTCCGAATGCGATAATAATTTATTCAAGTACAAGACAAATTTATGGAAAGCCTCAATATTTGCCAGTTGATGAAAATCATCCGTTGATGCCGCCGGATGTCAACGGAATAAATAAATTGGCTGCTGAATATTATCATGGTCTTTATACACGTGTTTACGGATTGAAGACTGTTTCTTTACGTCTGACAAATACATACGGTCCACGTCAACTTATTAAAAACAGCCGTCAAGGATTCATAGGCTGGTTTGTTAACAGAGCAATTACTGATAACACGATTGAACTTTTCGGTACAGGAGAGCAAGTTCGTGATTTTAATTTTGTTACGGACGTTGTCGAAGCAATGTGTCAAGTCGCCGAAAATAAAAATACTTACGGGAAAGTTTATAATTTATCAGGGGGGGGGTATATAATAAAGCTTCTCTGAAAACGATAGCTGAATTATTGATCTCCCATGCTGGAAAAGGAAATATTAAAATTGTTCCGTTTCCGAGTGAGCGCAAAAAAATTGATATTGGAGATTTTTACGGCAGTAGTGAAAAATTAGAAGAAGTGACAGGCTGGCATCCGAAAATATTTTTAGATGAAGGTCTTCGATTGACTGTCGAATATTATCAAAAAAATTTTCAATATTATTTGTGAGGTCTTGAATCAAATGATTAAAATTCCGTTTTTAAATTTGCGCGAAGTAAATTCTGAAATTGAATCTGAAATTATTGATGCCGTGAATCGAGTCATAAAATCCGGCTGGTACATCATGGGAGAAGAATGTAAAAAATTTGAAAGTGATATGTCGAATTATTTGAGCAATGATGGTTTCGTTGTCGGCTGCAATTCCGGAACTGATGCATTAATTTTGTCATTGAAAGCGGCAGATGTTAAACCAAATGATGAAGTTATTACTGTTGCTCATACTGCAATACCGACCGTTTCTGCAATTGTTTCAATCGGTGCAATTCCAATTTTCGTTGACATTGATCCGAATACTTGGGTAATGAATATAAATCTCGTCAAAGATTTAATTACTGATCGAACAAAAGCAATTATTCCCGTGCATTTGTATGGAAATATGGTCGATGTTTTCGGTTTGAAAAAAATTTTATCTGAAATTGGACGCGAAGATATTTTTATAATTGAAGATTGTGCACAGGCTCAAGGCTCAACTTTAAAAAATTTTCAGGCAGGAACGATTGGAAATTTCGGTGCATACAGTTTTTATCCTAGCAAAAATATCGGAGCACTTGGTGACGGCGGAGCAATTTTTACTCGTAATGAAGAGCATTATAAAAAATTGCTCATGTATCGAAATTACGGACAGCGTGACAGATATAATGCTCAAATTGTAGGCGGATTGAACAGTCGTTTGGATGAAATTCAGGCGGCGATACTTGATATTAAACTCAAATATATTAATGATTGGAATAAAAGAAAATTGATTTTGATGAATAAATATCGTGAAGCCTTTAAAAATCTTCCGATAAAATTTCAATCTGTAACCGATTCCTGCATACCGGCATGGCATCTTTGCGTTATTGAGCTTGAGGATAAATTTAATCGCGATGATGTACAAAAAAAATTGCAATCGGAAGGTCTTCAGACGATTATTCATTATCCGTATCCTGCACATATTCAAGTAGCATTCAAAAAATTTTATCGAAATAATTTGCCTATAACCGAACATTTGGCTAAACAAATTTTTTCATTACCTTTCAGCTTCGTTTTGACGGAAGAAACTTTGCAAAGCATTTCAGATGTTTTCAAAAAGGTGGTGAGAAAATAAAAATTTTATAATCAATAATTCCTACCTCAATGGAAAATCTGAAATGAAAAAATATTTTCAAATTTTTCTTATTGAGGAGGTTTTTTTTATGAAAGTAGGATTACCGGGCTTTGGTCTCATTGGTTGGCATGGCGGAATAGATTTGATAAAAAAATATCTTAACGTCATGCGTAATTATGATGAGATTAAAGTCTGTCTTTTTTTGCCTTCATTTCAAAAAGAAGTGGAGGAATTAGAAAATATGTTTGTATCAGAATATCCCGAAATTGAAATCGCAATGCACTCTGACAATATCATTGAAATGATTAAATTAATGGAATCCAAAAAAATTGATATATTGTTTCCGTGCCATGCTCCACTTGGCGAAAATTTTCCAATTACTTGGATCGGCTATATTCCTGATATTCAACATAAACGTTTGCCGCAAAATTTTTCTTTTGATGAAATCAGACAACGTGATTTTACTTTTCAGCGTCAACTTCGCGAATGTGATTCATTAATCGTAACTTCAAAAGATGTTAAAAATGATATTTTAAAATATTATCCGCCTGATTTTTATGATGAGAAAAAAATATTTGCAACGGAATTTTCACCGATATTAAGAGAAGAATGGCTTCATTTGGAAAATATTTCTCTGAAAAAATATAAATTGCCTGAAAAATATTTTATCATTTCAAATCAATTTTGGATTCATAAAGACCACAAAACGGCATTTCGAGCATTGGCACTACTTCATAAAAATTATTCATCTTTTAAAAATGTTCATATCGTTTGCACAGGAAAGATGGAAGATTACAGAGATCCGAACCACATAAAAAATTTAAAAGCAGAAATCAGAAAATTAAAACTCGAAAATAAAATTCATTTGCTTGGATTTATTCCGCGATTGGATCAGATAAAAATGATACGCAATTCGGTTGCAGTAATTCAACCTTCTGTCTTTGAAGGAGATGCAGGGGGGGGGGGTATGTGCAGACGCAATATCTCTCGGAAAGCGCGTAATTCTTTCAGATATTCCTGTTAATTTCGATCTTCAAAATTCATTGGCGACATTTTTCAAAGCAGGTTCGGCTGAAGACTTATCTGAAAAAATGAAAAAAGTTCTTTCCGAAGATGAAATTATTTTTTCCGATGAAGAATTGCTTTCAAAAAATCGTGATGTTCAAAAAAATCTCGGCGAATTCATTTTAAATATGCTCAATGAAACTTTAAAAAATGTTTCACCGATAAGAAAAGTTGGCGGTATTTTAAATCAAACAATTTTGAATTTACAATGCGGTGAAAATTTAAATCTTGAAAAATTTTATTCAAAACTTGAAAAAGTATTCACGCCTTCAATATTTGAAAAAAATGAAAGAAAGTCCACCGTCACGGAAGAAAATGAATATCTTAAAATTCCTGTTTATCAGCCTGAATTGTCCGGCAACGAAAAAATTTATGTCAATGAATGTCTCAATACAAATTGGATTTCATCACAGGGAAAATTTGTCAGAAAATTTGAAGACAGTTTTTCAAGTTATTTAAATGTTAATCATGCAATCGCAGTTTCAAACGGTACTGTTGCTCTTCATTTGGCTTTAATGTCACTTGGAATTGGTGAAGGCGATGAAGTAATTTGTCCTACTCTTACTTATATTGCTTCAGCTAATGCAATTCGTTACACGGGTGCAACTCCGATTTTCGCAGATTCATTGAAAGATTCATGGCAAATTGATCCTTGTGACATTGAAAGAAAGATTACCGATAAAACTCGTGCAATTATGCCTGTTCATCTCTACGGTCAAGTTTGTGACATGCAGAAAATAGTGGGGATTGCCGAAAAATATGATTTGTTTGTGATTGAAGATTGTGCAGAATCATTCGGAAGTAAATTTAAAAATAATTACGCAGGAAGTTTCGGAGACATTTCGGCTTTCAGTTTTTATGGAAACAAAACAATTACATGCGGTGAAGGAGGAATGGTTGTAACAAATAACGAGACGCTTTATAATCGTGCATTTCATTTAAAAAGTCAAGGCGTTACGAATCATCGTCAATATTGGCATGATGTTATCGGATATAATTACAGAATGACAAATATTTGTGCGGCGATCGGTTTGGCTCAACTTGAAAAGGCTGATGATTTTATTTTTAGAAAGCGTCAATTGGCAAAGTGGTACATGGAATTTTTAAAAAATGTTCCCGTAACTTTTCAATCGGAATCGCAAAATACTTTTCATACTTATTGGATGATTTCAATTTTAGTTCCGAAATCGAATCAAAGAGATGAGCTTCGTCAATTTTTACAATCTCACGGAATTGAAACGAGACCGCTTTTTTATCCTGTACACACTATGCCGATGTATTCAAAAAAATATCAAAAATTTATTACGGCTGAAGATATAAGTTCACGAGGAATAAATTTACCGAGTTATCCGGCATTAAGTCGCGAAGAAGTGAAATTTATTTGTGAGATGATAATAAAATTTTTTAAAAATACTTTTGCTGAACGGTGAAATAATTTCAGATACAAACAATTTCTTAATTTAAGAAAAAATTAAATGAGCAGCAGGAGCGGCAATAAGCAAAGAAATAATCGTACGCTCAAGGAATAACAAAAATAATTCGGGAAAACTGACAGGAATTTTAGAACCGAGAATCAAGCCGCCGACTTCCGAAAGATAAATTAATTGAGTGACCGAAATAACAGCGATGATAAACTTCGTCATTGGTGCTGTAACGGTACTTGCGGCGATGATTGAAGGCGTGAACATATCAGTAAAGCCGACGATCATCGTTTTTGATGCCGCTGCTGCTTCAGGAACGTCAAGGAAATTTAAAAGAGGAAGAAACGGCATTCCCAAAATTTCAAAAATTGTCGTGTTATTTGCAAGCACCAACGCCAAAGTTCCTATGCACATTACAACAGGCAATACTCCAAACCACATTCCCGCAGAATTTTTAATTCCGTTTTCAAAAAATTGTGAGAGTCCTCTGAATTCGCCGACCCTTTCACGAGCAAGTGCTATTCCGTATTCAAGTGAAGATGAATATCCTTCAGGCAAATTTTCTCCCATTGCTTTGCCTTCGACGAGGTATTCATCTTTTTTCATTACAAGCGGCGGAATTCTCGGCAAAATTAAAGCGCAGACGATACCGATTGCACAAATCAAAAGATAATACAAGCCGAAATATTCCATTAAATCAACTTGGGCAAGAACGACGATTGAAAAAGTTATCGAAACAGCTGAAAATGTTGTTGAAATTATCGCCGCTTCACGTTTTGAATAATATCCGCCTTCATATTGATTCGCAGTCAACATTACGCCTAAAGTCCCATCTCCGATCCATGAAGTTATACAATCGACTGCCGCACGTCCTGGAATCGTGAACAACGGACGCATTATTTTTGTGAGCATTGCTCCGATAAATTCCAAAAGTCCGAAATCCAAAAGCAACGGCAGCATTAAACCGGCAAGCAAGAAAATTATTACAAGAACCGTCAATAAATCATTTAAAACAAATCCGCCTGCATCTCCGCAAGTTATCATGTGAATGACGCTTTCATTTCCGTCTTCGGCATCTATTCCGAGATACGTCAGCCAAATGAAAACTGCACCGAGTACTCGAATTACTACCCAAATCGCCGTCGTTGAAAATGTATCTGCAGCAACCGGATAACTCGTCAAAAAAGTCGGATGCTTTAAAAAAATTATACTGAGCAATGCCGAAATTGTAACAATCGCCAAGCACAAAATTGGCAGAAAATCACCGATCGATTGACTTATCAAATCGGCAATTATTTTGACTATGATTGTCCAACTGTCGTTGTAATAAACAGGAATCATAAATAAAACTATTCCGATGACTGACGGCACTATGAAACCTGCAAGCGAACCTTGTTTTTTCTGTTCCATTATGAAAAATTCTCCTCATTAAATTTTTATTTCCAAATCATTTAAAATTTGATCTTCATTGCAATTTAAAATTAATTCTTTCGGGTATTTTAATTCGTTGAGCAATTCGAGACTCAGCGGAAATTTTCCGATTCGTGAGCTGTAATGTGCATCCGACGCTAAATATATTCTGCAATCATTTTCTTTCGCAATCGGCAGCCAATATCTGATTCTGTCTTCAGTTCCTCGTTTATTTCTTCTCAGCGATGCCTCATTGACTTCAAGAAAAATTTTTTTGTCTTTTGCAAGTTCAACCATTTTTTCAAGAAAATTTTTTAC
>CAJOPN010000194.1 GCA_905236285.1 uncultured Selenomonadaceae bacterium
GAACCTTTTAATATAAAAATCGGTCTTCTTTCGGCTCAAATTACCAGAAGCAAAAAGAAAAAAGCTGAAATTTATGAAAAAATTCAAAACGGCGAATTTGATATAGTTATCGGAACTCATGCACTGATTGAAGACGGCGTTCAATTTAAAAATTTGGGCTTAATCATCACCGATGAGCAACATCGTTTCGGTGTCGCTCAACGTGCAAAATTAGAAAAAAAATCAAAATTTTCGCCGGATATTTTGGTTATGACTGCAACTCCCATTCCGCGAACAATGACTTTGACGGTCTACGGCGATTTGGACGTTTCTCAAATTAAAAATCTTCCGCCTGGACGTAAACCGATTAAAACGATGGTAAGACATAAAAATTCACGAAATAAAATTTATAAATTCGTCGAAAAAGAACTTTCAGCAGGTCGTCAGGCTTATGTTGTTTGTCCTCTTATCGCACACAGCGACAAGGAAATGATGCAGAATATTTCATCAGCCGAAGAAATTTTTGCTGAATTAAATTCTTTTTTTAAAAATTTTAAATGTGCTCTCCTTCACGGCAAAATGAAACCGAAGGAAAAAGATGAAATTATGGAAAACTTTCGCGAAAATAAAATAAATTTGCTTGTTTCCACGACCGTAATTGAAGTCGGTGTTGATGTTCCGAATGCGTCTGTAATGGTCATCGAACATGCTGAAAGATTCGGACTTGCCACTCTGCACCAATTACGTGGAAGAGTCGGACGCGGTTCTGAAAAATCTTACTGCATTTTAATTTCTGACACCAAAACTGAAATAGGAAAAGCTCGACTTAATTTAATGGAAACTTTGAGCGACGGCTTTAAATTGGCTGAAGAAGATTTAAAATTGCGCGGACCTGGACAATTTTTCGGCGAGGCTCAACACGGTCTGCCAGATTTAAAAATTGCAAATATTTTCAGAGATTACGATTTATTGCTCAAAGCTCGTGATTCTGCTGAAAAATTTATTAACAGCAATGTTAAAAATTCAGATATTTCATTGCTGAATGATACGCTGAAAATGACTTACGGCGACAGATTTAAACAAATTACTGATGTTTGAGGTGTTTTTTATGAAAATTTTAGTTATTAACGGTCCAAATTTGAATCTTCTCGGAACTCGCGAGCCTGAAATTTACGGAAATTTGACGCTTGAAAAAATTAATTCCGTTTTGCTTAAAAGAGCTCAAGATTTGAATGTCGAAATTAATTTTTTTCAATCCAATGTTGAAGGCGAAATTGTTACTCAAATTCAAAATGCTCAAAATAATTTCGATTTTATTCTACTGAATGCCGCTGCTTTCACTCATTATTCAATAGCAATTCGTGATGCCATTTCTGCGATTAATGTCCCCGTCATTGAAATTCATCTTTCAAATATTCATAAAAGAGAAGAATTTCGCCATAATTCCGTAATTTCAGCCGTCGTCATCGGTCAAATTTGCGGTTTCGGTCTTGATTCTTATATTTCAGCTCTTGAAATTGCAGTAAGAAAATTTAGAGGTGAATATTGTTGATTTCTTACAGACTTGCTAATTTAAGAAATTTTCTCGATCAAAAAAATGTCAATGCGATAATTATAAAAAAATCGGCAAATTTAAAATATTTCAGCGGATTTACAGGCGATTCGACATTTTTAATTGTTACGCATAAAAAAAATATTTTAATTACTGACGGCAGATATATTGAACAGGCTAAAAGTGAATCAACGAAATTTGAAATTATCGAACAAAAGGAAGGTTTAATAAAAAAACTTTGTGAAGTTTTGAATGAAATCGGAATTTTAAGCGTCGGCTTTGAAGAAAATGTTGTAACGGTAAGCGAATTTAATAAAATCAAAGAAAATTTGCCGAAAATAAAATTAACGCCGCTCACAATTGATGAGTTGCGTCAAGTAAAAGATGAAACTGAAATTGAAAAAATTCAAAAAGCATGCGAAATTGCAGATAAATCTTTCGACGAAATTTTAAAATTTATAAAACCGGGTATGCGTGAAATTGAAGTTGCGGCTGAATTGGAATATTTTATGAGAAAATTCGGAGCTCAGAAACCGGCATTTGATACGATCGTCGCCTCCGGCATGAGAGGAATTTTGCCTCACGGAATTGCGACTGAAAAAATTATCAAAGTCGGCGAATTTGTTACGATGGATTTCGGCGCAATTTATCAAAATTATAATTCAGATATGACAAGAACAATTTTTATTGGTCGCGCTGATGAAAAGCAAAGAAAAATTTATAATTCGGTTCTTTCTGCACAATATTCAGGTTTGAAAAATATAAAAGAAGGAATTTCGGGCAAAGAAGCTGATAAAAGTGTGCGCGATTTACTCGAAAAAGACGGATTTGAAAAATTTTTTTCTCACGGACTCGGTCACGGCGTAGGCTTGGAGATTCACGAAGAGCCGCGACTTTCCAAATTGAGTACTTGCGAAAAATTATTGGAAAATATGATTGTAACTGATGAACCGGGCGTTTATATTCCGAATTTCGGCGGAATCAGAATTGAAGATACGGTTTTAGTCACTAAAAATTTTGCAAAATCTTTGACAAAGAGTCCGAAACATCTCATTGAAATAATTTAATGGAGTTTAAATATTAAAAATTTTATATTTATGGAGTTTTTTCTATGTCTAAAACTTTTTTAAACGGTTTAATTGTTCTTATTCCACTCGGAATTACTTTTTTCGTCATTTTACAAATTTTAAATTTTACTGAAGGAGTTCTTGGTAAACATCTTCCTTTTTATTTTCCCGGTATCGGTTTAATCTTTGTAATTTTGTTGATCTATTTCGTCGGCTGGCTTTCATCTCATTGGCTCACCAAACATATAATTGATTTCGGCGAATCTCTTTTAAATAAAATTCCCGTCGTCAAATTTATTTATAATTCCGTCAAACAATTTTCTACCGCCATTTTTGAATCAAAAGGAATGTTTAATAATGTTGTCCTTGTTCCTTTTCATCAATCTCTGGCAATGGGTTTTTTAATGCCTGATGTTCCTGCCGTCATCAAAGATAAACTCGGAGAAGATTTCGTTTGCGTTTTCGTCCCGTGGAGTTTGAATATTACTTCCGGCACAAATATTTTCGTCAAAAAATCTGAAATCATTCCGATTAATATCAAATCCGAAGATGCTCTTCAATTCATGCTTACTGCCGGCAATGCTCAATTTAAAAATGAGGTAAAAAAATGAGTGATAATTTTTGTAAATCTGAAGCTGTCGTTCTCTCTTCAATTAATTTCGGCGATTCTAATAAAGTCGTCACTTTTTTTACGAAAAATTTCGGCAAAATTGATGCCAATGCTTATAATTGTCGTCGTCCGAAAAATCATCTCGCAGGCGCAATGCAAATGTTCAATCTGATTAATCTCGAATTTATTAAATCCAATCCTTACAAAGTCATTGACGCTGATATTATCAATTTCCATAATATCAATGAAAATCTTGAAAAATTAACTTATGCCTCTATTTTTTTTGAAATTGTCAATAAAATGTCGCCTTTGGAACAAATTGATGAAAATATTTTTAATCTCATCAAAAATTCAATTTCTGCTTTCAATTCTCGAAATCCGCGTATCACTTCCATAATCTCAACAGTTCAATTTCTTAATTTTACCGGTTTTTTTCCTGATTTAAATGATAATCTTAAATTTTTACATGATTTTATTAATTTCGATTGGCATTCCGAAAATATCTTCTCTTTAAAAAATTCTCAAATTGTCGACGCTGAAAATTTTTTGTATAATTACATTCAATCAATTCTTAATTCGCCGCTCAACTCTCTTAAATTTCTAAATCTCTTAAATTCCTTTCATTAATTTTTTCTTTTTTAAAATTTTGTGTTAAATTTATTGAAAAATTTTTTTTGAGGTGAAAAGAGTGAAAATAAAAAAATTGCAGATGTACGGATTTAAATCATTCGCGAAAAAAACAGAAATAGAGTTCAGCGACGGAATAACAGGAATAGTCGGACCGAACGGCAGCGGAAAATCAAATATTTCAGATGCAATCCGCTTCTCAATCGGAGAAAATATAAAAAATCTGAGAGGCAGTCAAAATACAGATGTAATTTTCAACGGCAATAAATTTTTTCATAGATCGGGAATGGCTGAAGTACTGATTGAAATTGAAGATTATGAAATCAAACGAAGAATATTCAGAACAGGAGAGAGTGAAAATTATATAAATCGAACGAAATGCCGATTGAAAGATATATCCGATTTATTTTCCGGTAAATCCGTAAATATAATAAATCAGAATCAAGCAGATGAAATTTTAAAATTAAAGCCTGAAGAAAGGCGAATTTTTTTTGAAGAAGTAATGGGAATAGGAATATACAGGAACAGAAAAAAAGAAACAATAAATAAAATAGAAGAAACAGAAAACAATTTAACGAGAGTAAGAGATATATTGAATGAATTGGAAGAAAATATAAAACCAATGAAAGAAGAGGCAATAAAAACAAAAGAATATAATAAATTAGAGGAAGAATCAAAAAAACTAAACAGCATAAAATTAAATTTAAAAGAAGAAGAATACATAGAAACAGAAAAAGAACTAATTGAAAATGAATTAAAATTGAATGCCGAAGAATTGGAACAGTTAAAAATATCGGAAGACATAAAATCAGAAGAAGAAAGTATAACAAATTATAGAAAAATTTTAGAAGAATACAGGAAAAAATTGGAAGAATATACAATAAAATCGGTAGAACTGAAAGAGAAATTAAAATTATATGAAGAAAAGACAAAAATAAATGAAAGTAAAATAGAGGTAAACGAATTTGAAATTCAAAAAGAAAAAGAAAGATTAAAAGAAGTAAAAATCGAAAATAAAAAAATGCAGGAAGAATTACAAAAAAGAAAATCAGAATTACAAAAAGCAAAAGAAGAATTAATAAAAATAAAATATGAGATTCAAGAAATA
>CAJOPN010000195.1 GCA_905236285.1 uncultured Selenomonadaceae bacterium
AGATGAACAATATCACCTGTCCGATAAATTATCTCAGGATAATTGCTTGTCGGATTTTGAACAAAAACTTCAACAGTCTTTTGAGGATTGTTGTAATATCCGTAAGCAAGCGAAGAACCTCTGACGCAAAGTTCGCCCTGTTCATTGCCTTGTACAAGCTCATCACTCTCATTTAAAACAAGAACGTCGCCATCATGACAAGGGATTCCAATCGGCAACGGCTCATTATCTTGAAATTTATGCTCAACAATGTAATAAGTACAATCAACTGTAATTTCAGTAGGACCATAAAGATTTGCAAACAAGGCAGTCGGCAATTTTTTTCTCCATTGATTCAGTTGTTTGTTGGGCATAACTTCTCCGGCAAATAAAATTTTTTTCAAGCAAGATATATCCGCATTTTCCAAAATTCCACAATTCGCGATTGAAATTAAAACCGAAGGCACCCAAAAAATCATACTTATTTTTTTTGCAGAAACATATTCTAACAAACGCGCCGGAAACATAAAAAGTGAACGCGGTATGATGTAAAGCGTGGCTCCTGTTTTCATCATCTGATAAATGTCCAAAACAGAATTGTCAAAATAAAAAGGAGCTTGATTGCCTAAATTTTCATTTTCATCAACTTTAAAAGTATTTGTCACCCAATCGGTGTACTCCATAACTGAACGTTGCCCAATAGTCACGCCTTTTGGTGTGCTGGTAGAACCTGAAGTAAACAAAACATAAAGTATGTCCATGTAATTTATTTTCCTTGCGACATCTTGCAAAAGTTTTTCATCAGGTTCATCTTCAGATAATTTATCGTAATTCAAAATATCTGTGCCAAAATTTGAAACTTCGGAAATAAAATTTGAGTTGGTAATCACATCTGACGTATTTAATGTATCAAAAATTTTTTTCATTCTCGGCAACGGCATTTTTGAATCAACTATTGTATAAAAATTTCCGGAATATGCCACAGCCGCAATAGCAACTACAGTTTCCACACCGTGATCGAAAAGTATTGCAACTGGAGAATGAAAAATTTTTTGTTTTATTAAGCAAGTTGCAATCTGTCGAGATTTTCTGCGAAATTCAGCAAAAGTTAAAGAAATTTTTCCGTCCGTCAAAGCAATTTTATTTGGAAATCTTGTCGCCGTTTCCTCAAGATAATCTGTGATTATTCTTTTCATGACCGTACCTCCTTGAGGAGATACAATCTTTCATAGAGAATCAGACAAGACAAAATAAATTTCAACAAACAAATTTTATTCAAAATTTCAAGATTGTCACCCCCCCCCTTGCTGTGAGTTGACAAACTGCAAATTTAGAAGTTGACGATCAATTTTTCCGTTGGGATTTCTCGGCATTTCAGAAATTTTTTCGTAACGCGTCGGCAACATATATTTCGGCAAAATCTTTCCCATTTCAGAACGAACTTCCTGCATCTCAACATCAGAAAAAGATTCATAAACCAAAATGATTTGTTTGTTGGCTCTGTCGTAAAGAACGCAGGCATTTTCAATGAACGACAAGGTTAATGCAACATTTTCAATTTCACTGAGTTCAATCCTGTAGCCGAGATGTTTAATTTGAAAATCTTTTCTGCCGACAAACATAACATTGCCGTCAGCGCGACGATAAACAATATCGCCAGTGCGGTAAATAAGTTCAATGTACTTTTGATTGAGTGGATTTTGAACGAACGCAGCAGAAGTTTTTTCATTGTCATTGTAATAACCCATAGCCAACGAAGTTCCCGCCACACAAAGTTCGCCTTGCTCATTGTCGGCACATTCTTCATTTTCGCCGTTAAGAATATAAATTTTGGTATTTGGAAAAGTTTTTCCAATCGGAAGAGTATGCGATTTAATATCCTGTTCAGTCACAACGTGATACAAGCAATCGACCGTGATTTCGATAGGGCCGTACATGTTTACAAATTTTGCGCTTGGCAAATGTGAATACCAATATTCTAAATGTTTTTGTGGAAAAACTTCACCGGCAAACAAAATTGTTTTTAATTGCAAATTTTTATGTTGAGAAAGAATATCCAAATTCGCAATGTTCACCATAATTGTGGGAACCCAAAAAATAAAATCTATTTTATTGTCTTCCAAGCAAGCGACTAATTTTTCAGGAAATGTTGCCAAAAATTCAGGAATAATAACAAATTTATATCCCAACCGAAGCATCAAATAAAATTCCATTGTGAAAATATCAAAGTACGCAGGAGATAAACTGCCAATAATTCCATGCTCGGAAATTGGCAAAACTTTTAAACAGCTGTCCATAAAATCAATAACGCTCCTGTGATTCATCACAACCCCTTTTGGAATCCCTGTCGAACCCGACGTATTCACCATGCAAAGTGGCGATGTATCAGTAAGACTTTCTAAGCGTGACTTTATAATTTCAATGTCATAATCTTTCAAAGGTATTTCATCAACATAAATTACAGAAAAATTTTTCAAAGACAGCTCATCAAAAAATTTTTTAAACTTACTGTGCGAAATAACGCAAGCCGGTTGGATATGTTCAAGAATATTTTCAGTGCGTTTAACA
>CAJOPN010000196.1 GCA_905236285.1 uncultured Selenomonadaceae bacterium
AAATGCAAAAAATCAACCTGTTTTCATCGCTGATTCTTCAAATAATTTGAGTGGTTATCTCTTCGACGGTTCAACCGTTCGCAACGTTTTGTTCAATGATTCTAATTATATCACTCTCAACGGTTCAGATTCAGCCGATTACATTTACAATACTCCTTACACTAACAGAGTCACAGGTTATAATGTCGTCAATGCAGGAAGCGGCAACGATACTATTTTCCATGACGCAAGATATTCTTCAGTATTCGCAGGTTCAGGCAACGATTCAATTTATAACTATTACACTTATAATACTTTGGTCGGCGGAACGGGCAACGATACAATTACTTTGGATTATGATTATTCAACAGTTGTTTACAATGAAGGTGACGGTAATGATGTCGTCTACAGTTATGACAACTCCGATAATATTTACATCACTTACGGCAGCACTTGGGATTCGGGAGTCAGCGGCTCTGATGTAATAATTACAGTCGGCTCAGGTTCGAGTAAAGGTACTATCACACTTAAAAATGCAAGCAGCAAAACAATTAACATCAACGCTGAACGTACCACTTCTGACGATACTTTGCCGGCAGGTCTTGAATATTTTGACGGCGAATCGGGTCTTCATGTTTATGACGGATTTTCTGCAACAACTCTTGAACCTACCGTTTACTCAAGTGATGTTGAAACAATCGAAGCCTCTCAACGTTCAGACAGAAAACCGATTCATATTATCGGAAATGCCAACGCCAACTTCATTAAAGGCGGCAAAGGTAATGATACTCTCACAGGCGGCGCAGGTGCAGATCGTTTCATTTATGTTGCCGGTAACGGTAATGATGTTATCGCCGATTATGCTTCCGATGATAATCTTCTTATCAATAACGGAAGTATTTCAAAGGCAATCTTAAAGAAAAATGATGTTATTCTTACAGTCGGAAGAAATACAATCACGATTAAAGACGGCAAGGATCAAATCATCAACGTCAGTGATTCAACAAGCAGTTTATTAGGCGGCGGAATGCTTCTCAGTAATGATGGCACAAATGTCTTCAACATCATAGATAATTATAAAGACAATCAAATTATCAACGGCACGACATTGAATGATTCTATCAGCGATTACGGTTATTTCAATACTGTTATTGGTAATGCCGGCGATGATACCATCAATTTAAATTCAAATTCAACTGTCATTAAATATGCAAACGGTGACGGAAAAGATGTTATCATCACTCCTGCCGGTGACAGTTCCACTTCTTTGACTGCTCCTTATTACTTTGTCGATTTGACAAAAGGAACTGTTAAAAATTACAAAGTCAAGAAAGGCGATCACATTATCAATGTCGGAAGCGGCTCATTGACTTTCAAAGATTTTGATAGCAATAATCATATTGTCGTAAAGAGCGGCAAAGGTTATACTCGTTACATCAACGGAAAAGCCTTCAACGATCTCAACAAAGGTGCTGAGTATATAACAGTCGAAGGTGCATTGAGCGGAAGCAGAAAAGCCGATTTCGGATTGCTCTCAGGTGAAAATATTACTTTGAATGCAGGCAAAGGCGATGATTATATCATTGCAAACGGATTAAGCTATTCAAAAGTAACGGGAGGAGCAAGCAAGGATACTCTCATCAGCTCAGGCGGAACTCAAAATACGATTGACGGCGGAGATGCAAATGATTACATCAAGGTAAGCAATGAAAATCAATCAACAATTTCAGGCGGTAAAGGCAACGATACACTTGAATTTGACAACATGACTGAAAGCGGAACAGTAATTCATTATGCAAGTGGTCACGGCAAAGATACAATCGTAAATTACAGTTCCGATATTACTGTTGCATTGAGCGGTGATCTCGAAATTAAAAAATCCGCCGTCAAACAAAATGATGTAATTCTTACAATCGGCAGCGGTTCATTGACATTCAAAGACATGAAAGATCAGCCGATAACAATCAGAGATTCGGACGGAAATACAACTACGGCAGTTTACGGCAACGGAGTTATCAATATCACCGGCACGGCAGGAAATGATTATCTCAACGGCACTCCCACACATGATTCAATTGTCGGACTTGCAGGCAGCGATTCAATTTTCGGCAATGCAGGTAATGATACATTGACAGGCGGAGCAGGAATTGATTATTTCAGTTACACCGACGGCGACGGCAAAGATGTCATTACAGATTTTGAAGACTATGAGACAATAGAAATTAATGACGAAGACATCAAGAGCATTACAAAAGGTAAGAAGACGGCAGCGAATGATATTATTCTCAAAGTCGGCAAGGGTACTTTAACTGTTAAAGACGCTGTAGGCAAAAAGATGACGATAATTGACGCTGACGGTTATACTTCTTCGCAAATGTACGGAGATACTTTGACGACTGTTCTTGACGGAGATGGTGAGGTCATCAACACAACTTTGAATGCAACCGTTTTGACTATCGACGCTTCCAACAGAACTTCAGAAGTAGAAATAATCGGCAATAAACTCAACAATACAATCATCAGCGGTCAAGGAGAAAATACTCTTGAAGGCGGAAAAGGTAAAGATGTATTCGTTCATAACGGCGGATTTGATTTAATAACAGATTACAAAACGAATGAAGATACATTGAAATTTAATTCGTCAATAACAAGTGCAACGACTGATGAAGATGATGTAATATTCACAATCGGAAACGGATCGGTAACGGTAGTAGGCGGCAGAAATCAAAAAATTACAGTTACAGATGAAAATAATATTACAACGAGTCAATATTATGGAAGTACCTGCGTAACTGTATCGAATGCAGACATTGAAACGGTAACGGCAAGCGGAAATGTTTTAATGCTCGATGCAACGAAGAGATCGAAGAATGTAATGCTCATCGGTAATGAACTTAACAATACAATAGTTGCCGGTACAGCGACAAATACATTAACAGGAGGATTCGGAGCAGATGTATTCGTTCATAACGGCAAGGGAGCAGATATAATCACCGATTACAGCGCGGCTGAAGGTGATATAATTCAACTCGGCACAAACGATTACATTTCAGATGCAACAGTAAGCGGCAATGATTTCGTCATCACATTGAACAACAACAAGAAAGCAAAGATTACAGTACAAAATTCGGCGAGCAGCGAAATTGTTTTGAAAGACACCAACGACAATGAAATAATTTTCAATGCGGCGGCGATAACAATTGATGATGATTACTGGTTCGATGACAATTCGGATTTGGGAATGCGTAATTCTGAATTGGATTCGATTTTGGAAAATCAGTCAACGACAATTTCTGAAGAATACAATTTGACTGACGAAAGAGCTTATAAAGAAAAAATTAAAGAAATTCCTCTCACTCACAACAAGAAATAAAATTTAAATTTCTCAAAATAAATAAACCCTTCGAGTTAATCGAAAGGTTTTTTTTATACAATTTTTTTAAAGTTCGGCTTGAGATTTAAGCGCAAATTTAAAATCGGCGGAGGCAACCAATTTATCATTAACATAGCCGTCTGAATGCAGTACTCCAAATTCGCCGCGTACTCTTACAATTTCGGCTTTCGTTATCAATGTGTCTCCGGGTATGACAATTTGTTTGAATTTTATATTGTCCATTCCTCCGAATAATGCAATTTTTCCGCGATGTTCTTCGGGATAAAGCATTGCCACTCCTCCTACTTGTGCCATCGCCTCAAGCAGCAATACTCCCGGCATTATCGGTTTATTCGGAAAATGTCCGAGAAATTGCGGCTCGTTCATCGTTATATTTTTTAATCCCGTTGCCGATTTGAACGGCTCTATTTCCAAAATTTTGTCTACCAATAACATTGGCGGTCTGTGCGGTAAAATTTTTTTGATTTCGTTAATATCCAATTCCATTTAAATCATCTCCAGATTTTTTTAAAATTTTTTTATTTAAAATCGGCAGAAATTATTTTTGAAAGTTTTGTATTGAGTGCATGTCCCGAAGCGGCTGCAATTATATGTCCGCGAATTATTCCGCAGAGTCGCAAATCTCCAATCACATCTAAAATTTTATGTCGTACGAGTTCATCATCATAAATTAAATTGTTCAGCCAGCGTTCATCATTATAGACAATTACATTTTCAAGCGTGCCGCCGAGTCCCAGACCCATTGAACGCAATCCTTCAATTTCTTTTTCGTATGCTATCGTTCGCGCAGGTGCTATTTCTTTTTTGTAATTTTCTTCATCAATAATAAAATCTTCGTATTGAATACCGATTAATTTATGCGGATTGATTGAAGTAAAACTTATTCGCAATTCATTACTCGGCAGCGCGATTATAAATTTATTTTTTTCCTCGACGCGATAAATTTTTTCAATGATGATTTCGCGGCGTTCGGCTGATTGTTCAACAACTCCGACTGCTTTTATCATTTCAAAAAAATCAATCGAATTTCCCATCATAACCGGCGGTTCTTCGGCATTAAGTTCAATTTCACAATTATCAATTTTCAAAACATGCAATGCACTCATCAAATGTTCAATCGTATAAACTTTTGCGCCGTTTTCTTCAAGAGTCGTTGCTCGAATTGTTGCCGTTACATTTTCGGCGATTGCTTTAATTTGCGGCTCATTCGGCAAGTCAATTCTTTTAAAGAAAATTCCGCTGTCAATTGATGCAGGTTTCAATTTCATTTTAACATTTTTGCCTGAATGCAAGCCGACACCTTCAAAAAAAACTTCGTCCTTAATGGTTGTTTGTCTCATTTATCCACCTCATTTTATAATAATTTCTTTATCTCTGCAATTTCTTCAGCCGAAAATTCCTCTCTCATTGATTTCCATCTGTCATGTAACCAAAACCATTGCTCGGGATATTTTTTAACATGTTCTTCAATCAATGTCGCCAGTTGCTGTGTAGTATTTTTAATATCTGATTTTTTGTCTTTGGTCTTTTCAACATAAATCGGAGGCTGAACAATTAATTTGTGAGTGCCGTCATCATTTCTGTGCATGAATGCAGGAAAAATCGGAACATTTTTGAATCTCGACATTGAGGCCGCACCTGTTACAAAATTTGTCGGTTGATTGAAAAATTTCACGATTATGCCGTCCTGCCTTGAAGGATCTTGATCCATAATCAATCCGATAAACCATCCTTCAGAAAGCATTTGATACATTTCTCTGACTCCACTTTTATATGTGATGTGCATTCCTATCATCGTTCGATATTCATTTATAAATTTATCCATGCCTGAGGATTTTTGTTTTTTTGCGACTCCGACGAGTGAAATTCCGTACTGTGCAAATGCTCCTCCCATAAGTTCCCAATTATCGCTGTGACAAGTTGCAATTACCGCTCCTTTTCCTTCACGATTCGGCGAATTTATATAATCCGTCAAATAATTTAAACCTTCAATTTTAACATGAGATTTCATTGTTTTTTTCAAAATCGGAAATCTTAAAACTTCAAATAAAATATCTCCGAATTGAAACGCACTTGCTTTTGAAATTTTTTCTGCCTCAATTTCATTTAAATTAAGACAGCGCATAATATTTTCACGCGACATTTTTTTTCTGCGATTCGGTAAAAAGAACCATGAAATTTGAGCGAGCAATCTTCCGATTTTTCGACAAAATGACCATGATAAAAGGCATGAAATTTTACTTATGAAAATAACGAAGTAATACGACAAAAAAATCTCTCCCATTAATCACGAAGTTTTTTAATTGCGAGAGGAATATTATTCATAACATCGGAGGCAATCAGACCATCCTTTTTTGAATCGAAAGCAATATTTCCTGCAGTACCGTGAAGATAAACGCCGGCAATCGGAGCAAAAGGAGTTTGTTTCATCAAACCTGCAACAGTTCCTGCAAGAACATCTCCGCAGCCTGCAGTCGCCATTCCTTCATTGCCGAGAGCCGAAACAAATACTTCACCGTTGGGATATGCCACGACGGTTGTTTCACATTTTGCAACGAAAATTGCACGATAATCTTTTGCGGCTTTGCGAACCGTTTCAATTAAATTTCTGCGAATTTCATCGACTGTTGAATTTAAAATCGCGGCAAGTTCACCGAGATGGGGAGTCAAAACGGGAATTTGTTTGCAAAGTCTCAAAGAATCAATTTTGCCGTTGAAAGCAAAAAGCGCATCGGCATCCAAAATTAAAGGTTTATCGACAGTTTCGGAAATTTTTTGAACCATTTCAAGAGTTTCTTTTTCGCGACCGAGTCCGGGACCGATTAAAATTGCATCGAATTTGTCAGCAATCGTCAAAAGTTGATTTACAGCTTTATCTCCGCCGATCAATCCCGTTTTGATTTCAGGCAGAGGAATCGTCATAACCTCAGTAAGTTTAACCTCAAAGATTGAATTTAAACTTTCGGCAACTGCAAGAGTCACGAGACCGGCACCGGCTTTTAATGCAGACATTGATGCCAACGAGGCTGCTCCGGTCATTCCCCGCGAACCTGCAATTATTAAAATTTTTCCTACGCTTCCTTTGTGAGAATCTTTCGGACGAGCAGGCAATAAAGTTTGAGCAAATTCGTCATCAATTACAGTTTGATGAATATCATCATTTAAAAGCTGTTCTGGGATTCCGATGTCATCAACAATCAATTCACCGACGAACGACGCACCGGGACAAATATAATGACCGAATTTAGGCAGTCCCAAAGTCATCGTACAAGTTGCATTTATTGCCGCCTCTCCGACTTCTCCGCTGTCCGCCTCAACACCGCTCGGAATATCAACGGAAATGACAGGCTTGTTTGTGGAATTTACCAATCGAACCAATCTCAAAACCGCAGGACGAAGCTGTCCGCTGAAACCTGTTCCCAAAATTCCGTCAACGATTGCATCCGAAAATCTCAACGTGACTTGCAATCTGTCCCATGCTCTGTCAGTCTCCAAAACTTGAAGTTCAATTCCCATTGCTCGAAGAGTTTTCATTTGAATGTTTAATGAATCCGTGCGATGATTTTTATTTCCAATTAAAAAAACTTTTATTCTTGCGCCGAGATTTGATAAATATCTTGCGGCAACCAAAGCATCACCGCCGTTATTGCCGCTGCCTGCGAGAATACAGACGCTTTTTTTGGAGACCGTCTTTAAAACATGACTGACCGCCTCGGCAACTTTGCGTCCGGCATTCTCCATAAGTACTATTTCGCTGATACCGTATTCTTCGATTGCTTTTTTATCAATCTCTCGCATTTGATTTGCTAAAGCTATCTTCATTTTTTAACGTCCTCATAATTTAATTTTCTATTATGCAATTTGCGACTGCATAATTTTTTGAATGGCTCAACGAAATAAAAAAATTTTTTGCATTGAGATTTTTCGTCAAGTCGATTGCTTTTTCATGTAATTTTATATATGGACAGCCGCGATCATCATTCAAAATTTCAACGCAGGTCAGCGAACAAATTATCCCTGTACCGATTGCCTTGAAAAAAGCCTCTTTACCGGCAAAACGTACGGCGTAAGAGGCTGCTCTTTGTCCTTTTCGACTCTCACAATATTTTATTTCTTTTTCCGTGAAATTGCGTTCGATGAAATGTTTGTTTTCAATCGCACGTTTCACACGTTCAATTTCAATTATATCAATACCTGTTCCGATTATCATTTTGCTACCAAATCCGCCTCAGATTGTCCGCTTACTCCTTCATTCGGATTAAATCTCAATGAGCGTGCAATCAAAATTTCTACGCGGCGATTTGTCTGTTTTCCTTCCGCAGTAGAATTGTTTGCAATCGGTCTGTATTCGCCGTAACCTATTGCCGAAAATCTTGCGGGATTTAATTCGGGATTTATCGACAACAAATATTTCATAAAAGTCAATGCTCTCGTTGAGCTCAATTCCCAGTTTGAAGGAAATCTTGCATTGCTGATCGGATCGGTATCAGTATGACCGGAAATTAAAACACGTTC
>CAJOPN010000197.1 GCA_905236285.1 uncultured Selenomonadaceae bacterium
CCGCGATCCGATACGCCGCTTGTAATTTCTGCACAGACTTTTTCGGCAATATCAGGATAATCAACAGGTTCGGTGCTGAATGTTCCGACATCGTGAATTTCAACATCTGCAAATTCTTTCAAGACCAATTTAATTTCTTCTTTCAATGAGATTGCTCCGTGATCACTTCCGATTGTTATTTTCATTTTTAAAAAACCTCTCTTAAACGAGAACTGTCGAAAGTCTTATGAGTTCGGGATCAAGTGTCTTTTTATTGTAAACCGAATCAAAAAGATTAATACTGACAACTTTTCCTTCATCAAAACCGAAAACGACATCACTTGCACCTGATAAAATTGCAAGTGCGGCACGTTCACCTAACATTGATGCTTTCATTCGATCTTCAACAGTCGGTGATCCTCCTCTTTGAATGTGACCAAGAATTGAAACACGCGTATCAATTCCTGTTTTTTCCTGCACGACATTTTTTAAACCGACTCCGGAACATGCTCCTTCAGCAACGACAATAATTGTGTAACGACGACCCATTTTATACGACTGCGAAATTTCATCACACATTTTGTCGAGATTATATTTAACTTCGGGAACAAGAATATATTCTGCACCGCTGGCAATTCCCGAAACGAGTGCAAGCCAGCCGGAAGTATGTCCCATAACTTCGACAATCATGATTCGACGATGAGCCGATGCAGTATCACGCAATTTATTTATCGCATCAACTGCAGTATTCGCCGCAGTATCACAGCCGATTGTGTAATCCGTTCCCCAAACGTCGTTGTCAATCGTACCGGGCAAGCCGACAATCGGGATTCCGCCTTCTCTTGAAAGCATTGATCCGCCTGTGAGTGAACCGTCTCCTCCGATTATTACAAGTCCTTCTATTCCTCGCTTGTTGAGATTTTCCAATCCCTTCCTGCGACCTTCGACAGTTTTAAATTCCTTACAGCGAGCCGTACCTAAAAATGTTCCGCCGCGTTGAATCAAATCGCTGACGGATCTTGAATTTAATTCTTGAATATCGTCTGCAAGCATTCCTTTGTAACCGTTATAAATTCCGTAAACTTTTACGCCTTCATAAAGAGCAGTCCTTACTACAGCACGAGCCGCCGCATTCATTCCTGGAGAATCTCCACCGCTCGTCATTACTGCAATCGCGTTTCTAATCATCATTGAGCCTCCTACCATTTTAAACTTCTCATTACTTAAAAAGATATGAGATTATTTATATATGCATCATATTTTTTTCATGGCACAAACTTCTAAATTGTAAAAAAATAAGATGTTCAAGCATTAACCGAATAAATATCTTTCAGAATATTATATCATTTGAAATCTTGTAAGTAAAGTTTTTTTTATAAATCTTTCGTAAAAAAAAAAAGCCTGTGAGAGGCATTAAAATTAATTTAAAATTATTTTTTGTCTTTGTTTTCAATTTTGTTGTCTGATTTTTGATCCGGCTTTTTGTCAGGTTTCTTGTCGGGTTTTTTATCCGGTTTATTGTTTTCGTCCGGCTTGAAATTTTCATCGCGTTTAAAATTTTCGTCTTTATCGGGAGGCGGCGGAGGATTACCGTTTTTGTCTCCGTCTTTCATTTGATCATTTTTATCTGAATCCGAAAATTTCGGCGGCGGATTTTTTTTGTTGTCATTGTCATTGTTCTTATCTTTATCGCTTGACATTTGTTCAATAGAAAATTGCGGCTGCATGTCATTTGAATCTTGCGGCGCAGCTTGACTCATTGGAAGTGCACTAATCATTCCTATTCCGAGTGCAATCAAAATTTTCTTTGTCATTTAAATCAACCTCTTTTTTCTCTCAAAAGATTTTTTTATTTGCGCGAATTATACAACAAAAAAATTAATTTATCATTAAAGCAAAGTTAAATATTAATTATTTTTTTATGTCGGAAGGTTTCCTTCAAGTTCCAAAATTATATCTCGCAGAGTTGCGGCTCGTTCAAATTCTAAATTTTTTGATGCCGCTTTCATTTCGGTCGTCAATGTTTGGATCAAATTTCGTTTTTCAGGTTTTGAAAGTTTTTTAACAAAATCTTCAATTCGATCTTTCGGATTTATTTTCGGCACTTCAATTAAATTTTTCTCAATCAATTTCGTGACAGGTTTTTCTATCGTCTTTGGAGTTATATTATGAATTTTATTGTAATCGTTTTGAATTTTTCGGCGGCGTTCAGTCTCATTGATTGCCCGTTTCATCGAATCAGTTATTTTATCGGCATACAAAATTACTTTGCCGTTTGCATTTCTCGCCGCTCGTCCTATCGTTTGAATTAATGACGTTTCCGATCTCAAAAATCCTTCCTTGTCCGCGTCAAGAATTGCTATTAATGATACTTCAGGCAAATCCAAGCCTTCACGCAATAAATTTATGCCGACCAATACATCAAATTTTCCGCTGCGTAAATCGTGAATTATTTCTGCGCGTTCAATTGTTGCTATGTCAGAATGAAGATAACGTACTTTTATTTTGACTCCTTTTAAATAATCCGTTAAATTTTCCGCAAATTTTTTCGTTAATGTCGTTATCAAAATTCTTTCTTTTACTTCAATTCGTTGATTTATTTCTGAAATTAAATCGTCAATCTGTCCTTTAATCGGTCTGACTTCAACAATCGGATCGAGTAATCCTGTCGGTCTTATGATTTGTTCGACTATCTGTTGAGATTTTTCTGTTTCATATTTCGCAGGTGTCGCACTCACATAAATTATTTGATTAATTTTTTCTTCAAATTCTTCAAATTTCAACGGTCGATTGTCTTTTGCCGAAGGAAGTCGAAAACCGTTTTCAATCAATGTCGTTTTTCTTGAACGATCTCCTTCATACATTGCATGAAGCTGCGGCAATGTTACATGCGATTCATCAACAACAATCAAAAAATCTTTTGGAAAATAATCTATTAATGTGAAAGGCGGCTGACCTTCTTTTCTCTGCGTCAAATGTCGCGAATAATTTTCTATGCCGTTACAATATCCCATTTCTTCTATCATTTCTAAATCAAAATTTGTACGCTGTTCAATTCGTTGTGCCTCAATTAATTTTCCTTGCGATTGAAAAAGTTCAATTTGTGATTTTAACTCTTCGCGAATCGTTTTTTCGGCAATTTTCATATCAGCTTCATCAATTACGTAATGAGACGCAGGAAATATTATAGCTTCTTTTCGTTCCCCATAAATTTCTCCGCTCAACACATCAAATTCTGTAATTCTTTCAATTTCATCTCCGAACAATTCAACTTTTAATGCTCGTCCGTTATAACCGGCAGGAAATATTTCAACAACATCGCCGCGTGCTCTGAATTTTCCACGCTCAATTATTATATCGTTGCGTTCGTATCGAATTGAAATTAATTTTTCCAAAATTTCATCGCGTTCAATCTGTTGATTTTTATGCAAATGCAAAACCATTTTTGAATAACTTTCGGGACTGCCCAAGCCGTAAATGCAACTGACCGACGCAACAATAATTACATCGCGGCGTTCAAACAAACTGCATGTTGCCGAATGTCTCATTTGATCTATTTCGTCATTAATCGACGCATCTTTTTCAATATATGTATCAGTTGCGGGAAGATATGCTTCAGGCTGATAATAATCATAGTAGCTGACGAAATAACCGACATAATTTTTCGGAAAAAAAGTTTTAAATTCGTTTGCAAGTTGAGCCGCCAAAGTTTTATTGTGAGCAATCACGAGCGTTGGCTTTTGAACTTTTTCAATAACTTTTGCTATTGTGTAAGTTTTTCCTGTGCCGGTTGCTCCGAGTAAAACTTGTGAATCCATTCCGTTTTCAATTCCTGCCGCCAAATCGTGAATTGCTTTTGGCTGATCTCCTTTCGGTTCAAACGGTGCAATTACTTTAAATAATTTTTCATTCATTTTTAAAACCTCAAAAAAAAAATCGTCCGCTAAAGGCGATTGCTTAAATTATTTTTTCTTCAATGATAATTTTTCTTTAGATGAATTTGCAAGTTTGCCTTCGATTGCCGAGCTTCTCATCGATTCTGCATTAATTGCTGCCTTTGCCGATTCCAGCTGCTTTTCAAGGTCGCGAACTCTTTCTTCCAATCTCTGGATTTGTCGAGAAACTACTTCAATCATTTCTCTTTCGGGATCAGGCAGAATATCGTGATCCAAATCGACATCAATTTCATCACAAATTTCATTGTGAACGGCAGGATTATTTATATCGTAACCGTGAGCTGCACAATATTCAAGCCAGACTTGTCGAAATTCATCCTCATTGTGGATTCTTTTTCCGTGAAGAACGACAATTCGTCCCGGTATTCCCACTACTGTTGCATAAGGCGGAACTTCTTTCAATACAACCGAGCCTGCACCGATTTTTGCATGATCACCGACTTTGAACGAGCCTAAAACTTTTGCGCCGCTCGCCACGACAACATTATTTCCGATCGTCGGATGTCTTTTGCCTTTTTCTTTGCCGGTTCCTCCGAGTGTTACTCCTTGATAAAGTGTAACGTTTTTTCCGATTTCGGCAGTTTCTCCTATTACAATTCCCGTTCCGTGATCAATAAATAATCCGTCGCCGATCGTTGCTCCCGGATGAATTTCAATTCCCGTTAAAAATCTTCCGAAATTTGAAATTAAACGTGCGCTTACAATCCAGCCGCGTTTGAAAAGTGCATGAGAAATTCTGTGCAGCCATATCGCATGAAGTCCGGAGTAACAGAATAAAACTTCAAGAATACTTTTTGCCGCAGGATCGCGCTCAAAAATTACTCGAATGTCTTTTCTGATTCGCTCAAAAAATTTCATCTCTCAATGCTGACTACTGCATAAGCGGCGATTCCTTGTTCACTTCCGGTAAATCCGAGTCCTTCTTCAGTCTTCGCTTTTATGCTCACCAAATCAAAATCAATTTTCAAAATGTCTGCAATTCGTTCACGCATTTTTGGAATGTAAGGAGACATCTTCGGATTTTGTGCAACAATAATTGAATCTATATTGCTGATTCTGTAACTTTGTTTGTCGAGCATAATTTTTACATATTCAAGAAGTTCCGAACTGTCAATGTTTTTAAGTTTCGGATCGGTATCGGGAAAATGTTGACCTATGTCACCAAGTGCAGCCGCTCCGAGCATTGCATCCATTATTGCGTGAATCAAAACATCTGCATCGGAATGTCCCGCCAATCCGAGCGGATAATCAATTTCAACATTTCCGATAATCAATTTTCTGTTCGTAGTAAATTTGTGAACATCATAACCAATTCCAAATCTTGTCATTGTAATTTACACCTCTAAATAATTATATATTTATCCATCGGCTTTAAGAAGAGCCTTTGCTGCCAAAATATCTTCAGGAGTCGTGATTTTTATGTTTCGATAATTGCTCAAAATAATTTTAACTTTGTAACCGAGCCGCTCAACCAAAGATGAATCGTCAGTTCCCAAAAATTTATCTTGAGCCGCTTTTTCATAAGCGTCAATCAAAATTTTTCTTTGAAAGCCTTGAGGAGTTTGAACGGCAACAAGTTTTGAACGATCTGGAGTATCAACGACAAAATTATTTTCATCTACGATTTTTATTGTATTTTTTTCGGGAACTGCCGCAATCGCTCCGCCGTAAATTTTCGCCGCGTCAATTACTTCATCAATAACTTTGACTGAAATCAACGGTCGAGCCGCATCGTGAACCAAAATTATTTCACAATCGTCGGCAATTTCTTTAAGTGCATTTGCAATCGAATATTGTCTCTCACTTCCGCCGGCAACAATTTTAAACGGTTTCAAATCGGAAAATTTTTTGAGTAAATTTTTTACCGTTTCAATTTCATCACCTGCAGCCGCTATTATTAAATTGTCAATTTTTTTTGACTGCGAAAATTTTTGTAAAGTGCGAATCAAAACCGGTATGCCGTCAAGTTCCAAAAAATTTTTGTTGCTTGAAATTTTCATTCGCCGACTTTGACCTGCCGCAGGAAATATCGCCGTTACCATTAAATTAATCCTTCATTCATCAATTTTTCAATTCCTTTTAAAACTCCGCTTTCCGAATTACTCAACGCCTCATATTTTGCAAATTTTTTCAAATCGGGATGAGCATTTTTCATTGCGAAGGAATAAGTAACCGCTTGCAACATTTGAACGTCATTGAGATAATCGCCGAATGCTGCACATTCATCGGGAGTTATTGAAAATTTTTCCTGAATTTTTTTGACTGCCGCACCTTTGCTGACATTCAAATTTATAACATCTGCCCAATAATCGCTTGCAAGTACAACCTGCATTGTATCGCCGAAATTTTTATTGATAATCGGATAAATATTTTCGGCAACTTTTCCTTTTGGATCGAAGAATGACATTTTTATCGGCACATCTTCAACTTCGGCAAAATCTTTGACTGCCTCATGCAGAGAAAAATATTTGCTCAACTCGTCAAGATATTCGGATTTGTGATCTTTTTCAAGAAGATAGGCTTTTGTCTTGCCGCAATAAACACGCAGAATATTTTCAAAATTGTCACCGAGTTTTAAAATATTTAATGCAGTTTCGCGAGGCATTGAATTTAAAAAAATTTCTTTGCCTCGATACATGACCAAAGTTCCATTTTCGGCGAGAAATAAAAAATCATCTTTGTATTTTTCAAACGATTTCAAAAGCGAATAATATTGACGACCGCTCGCAGGTGAAAAAATTACATCGCGCTTTTTGAGTTCCGCAATCATTTCATCGAAACCGCGAGGCAAGTCGGAATTATCATCAAGAAGAGTCCCGTCCATATCCGAAAAAATTATCTTTATCATTGTCTCACCTACCAATAAATTTTTTCGCGGCTATTATATCAAAAAAATTTTCAACTTACAACAAAAATTTTACAGATTTAATTCATTTTTTAAAAATTTTTTCACGCCGCATTATTTTTTTCTTGACAGATATTTTTTTTTGAATAATATTAAATCGAAAATAAAAGAAAGCGGAGTTGCAAATGTATAAAATAATTGCTTGTGATCTTGATGAAACTCTTTTGAGTTCAAAGGACAGAAAAGTTTCGGCTGAAAATGTCGAGGCAATAAAAAAAGCTCGCAAAAAAGGAGTGAAATTTGTTCCTGCGACGGGACGAGGTTACACTTCCATTTCAAAAACTTTAAATGAAATCGGACTTGTAAATTTACCGAATGAATATGTAATTTCGTTCAACGGAGGAGCGATAACCGAA
>CAJOPN010000198.1 GCA_905236285.1 uncultured Selenomonadaceae bacterium
ATTAAAATTTTGGATGCAGGTTGCGGCGCGGGAGCAAATCTTTGGTTCATGGCAAGAGAAGGTTTTAAGGTTTACGGAGTTGACGGAAGTAAAACTGCAATCGAAAGAGCGAATAATCGTCTGAAAAAAGAATTGGGAGATCAATTTGAAAAATTAGTAGGGGGGGGGGTATTTGTTGGTGATATGCAGCAACTCCCGTTTGAAAATGATTTTTTTGATGCAGTCATAGATGCAAGAGCAATCTCATGTAATGATTATGAGAGTTCAAAAAAAATTTATCGTGAATTGGCAAGAGTCTGCAAATCGAAAGGGAAATTATATACAACGATGTATGCAAGCGGAACGTGGGGACTTAATGAAAGTGGAATTTCAACTGAAGGATTTTTGGCAAGTACAGGTTTTCATAGATTAACAAAATACGAAGAAATAGAAGATTTAATAACTGATTGGAATATTTTAACGATTGATAAATTCATGCAAACACTCGACGGAATAAAAAACGATCATTGGATTAAAGAATGGATTATAACTGCAAGCAAAAAATAAATTAAATGAAAGTGATGAAATGAGCAAATCTCAAAAAATTTTAATAATCGCGGAAGCCGGAGTAAATCACAATGGAAATTTTGACACAGCAATTAAAATGATAGATACGGCTAAATCAGCAGGAGCAGATATTGTTAAATTTCAAATTTCAATTACCTCAACATCAAAGTTTTCAAAGAAAGCAAAATATCAAGAAGAAACTACAGGCAAAAACGAATCTCAACTTGATATGATAAAAAAACTGCGTTTTTCTTTTGATGAACACAGAAAACTAAAAAATTATTGCGATCAAATCGGGATTCAATATTTGGCAACACCGTTTGACAGAGAAAGTGTCAATTTTTTACATGAACTCGGCTGCAATATCTGGAAAATACCTTCAGGCGAAATTATAAATATTCCACATTTAAAACAGATAGGAAAATTTAAGCAATCTGTTATTTTATCTACAGGAATAAGTTCGCTTGAAGAAATCGAAAATGCAATTAAATACTTAAATGAAAACGGAACGGAAGATATTACTTTGCTCCAATGTACAACCGAATATCCGACACCTTACGAAGATATAAATTTAAGAGCAATGAATACGCTTAAAGAAAAATTTAAAAAAAATGTCGGACTTTCGGACCACAGTATGGGAATTGAAGTTCCTATTGCAGCAGCGGCATTGGGAGCAAGTGTCATTGAAAAACATTTTACTTTGGATCGATCAATGTTCGGACCGGATCAAAAAGCAAGTATTGAACCGCAAGAATTAAAACAAATGGTAACTTCAATAAGAAATGTTGAACTTGCAATGGGTGACGGATTAAAAAAAATTTATTCGGGAGAATTGGAAAATAAATTTGCGGCAAGAAAAAGCATAGTTGCTTTACGTGACATAAAAAAAGGTGAAATTTTTACCGAAGAAAATATCGTACCGAGACATGCAGGTAAAGGAATTTCTCCTTCAAGATGGAATGAAATTTTAGGCAAAATTGCAAAACGTGACTTTATAGAAGATGAGATGATTGAATTATGATTACGATTGATGTTTTAACTGCAACAAGAGCAGAATACGGCTTAATGAAACCGCTTTTGAAACGTCTTATTGATGATTCGGATATAAAAATGAGATTGCTGGTTTCGGGAACTCATTTATCCAAAGATTATGGTTATACTTGTGTTGAAATTGAAGAAGATCAAATTCCGATTTATAAAAAAATACCAATTTTGAAAGACGAAAAAGAAGCTGAATTTATATCGACAACTATGGCTGAAGCGATAATAAATTTTACAAAACATTTTTTAACGGATCGTCCCGATTTTTTAATAATTGATGGTGATCGTTATGAGGCTCTGGCAGTTGCGATTGCGGCTGTCAATTCAAATGTGCCGATTATTCATATTGGCGGCGGTGCAGTTACTGAAGGTGCAGTTGATGAATATTATCGTCATGCAATTACAAAATTAAGTTATCTTCATTTTGCTTCAATAGAATTGTATAGAAAAAGAATAATTCAAATGGGAGAATATCCCGAAAGAGTTTTTGCAGTCGGCTCATTGGGAATTGAACGAATTCTGAATACAAAATTTTTATCAAAAGATGAATTACAGACTTCTTTAAATTTTAAATTGGATAAACCTTTCGCAGTTGCAACTTTTCATCCGGTTACTTTGGAAAATCAAACGGAATTAAATCAGCTCAAAGAACTTTTGTCGGCACTTGAAGAAATTAAAGACATGAAATTTATTTTTACTGCTGCTAATGCTGATAATAACGGATTTAAAATAAATGAATATCTGCAAAATTACGTTAAGAGCAATGAAAATTTCTTATTTGTAAAATCTTTAGGAGCATTGAAATATTTTAGTGCGCTTAATTATTGTGAATTTGTAATTGGAAATTCTTCAAGCGGAATAATTGAAGTGCCGTCATTTCATATTCCGACAATTAATATCGGTGACAGACAAAAAAGTCGTTTTCAAGCAAAAAATACGCTGAATTGTGAGCCGTTGAAAGATGAAATTTTAAAAACTGTAAATATTGCAAGATCTTTTGAATTCAAAAATATTTGTAAAACAACAGAAAATCCATATGGCGACGGTCAAAGCAGTAAAAAAATAATTAAACATATTAAAGAAAATTTTTCAAAAATTAATATAAAGAAAAAATTTTATGATCTGAAAGGTTAATTTATGAATATAATAATAACAAATATCGGACGCAGAGGATATTTGGCTGAACATTTGAAGCGTATAAAAAATACAAAAGTTTTCGTTTCAGACTGTGATATTACTGCAAGCGGATTGTATGGGAAAAATGATGGCTTTTTTATTTTACCTAAACCGTCGGATAATGAAAAAATTTATATTGAAGAACTTTTAAAATGTTGTCTTGAAAATGAAATTTCAGTCGTGATACCTGTGATTGATCCTGAAATTTATATTTTATCCGCTTACATTGAAAAATTTAGAAAAAATGGAATAATAATTATTGTTTCGGAACGTAATGTAATTGAAAAATGTTATAATAAGTTGCTGATGAACAATTTTTTGGCGATGAATAATTTTTTTTATCCGAAAACTTTTGAAAATCTTGAAAAATTTAAAATAGAGTTCAATAATGGAAAAATTTCATTTCCTGTGATAGTTAAACCGATTTATGGCAGCGGAAGCAATGAAACTTTTATTGTTGATTCGATGAATAAATTGAGTGTACTGTTTCATGAAGGATTGATAATACAAGAATTTTTACAAGGCGATGAGTACGGCGTTGATATTTTTAATACTTTTGAGAAAAAAACTGTTCGTTGTGTCATCAAGAAAAAAATTTCAATGAGAAGCGGCGAAACTGACAAATGTGTTACAATTAAAAATAAAAAAATTCAATCGGTTGCGCTGAGAATTGCAAATAATCTTGGGCATATCGCAAATTTAGATTGTGATATGATTTTATCGAATGACAAAATATATATTATAGATTTAAATCCAAGATTTGGAGGAGGTTATCTGGCAACATATGCTTCAGGAGTAAATTTGCTGAAACTTTTGATTCAAATGATTTCAAAAAAAAATATTCGTGAAAATTTTAATGATTATAAAGAAAATGTTTTGGTGATGAAAACCATAGGAGTGAGGACTGTGAATTATACTAATACCCCCCCCCTAATTCTTTGAACAAATTAATTTTTCATTTCGTTAAAAGACTTCCGATAAAAAAATTGGAGGTCTCGGCATGATTGAATATGCATTTTTAGGCGGTGGAGGAAATGCTCTTGAATTGTATGATTACATGAAGAGCGAAGGAAAAAAAATTGTCG
>CAJOPN010000199.1 GCA_905236285.1 uncultured Selenomonadaceae bacterium
AAAAAAAAAATCCTCTTCGGAGGAAATTTTTTTTATTTTAAATGTTACTGCGATCAACTGCATCGAAAGTATCGGTTAAATCTTTTGAAGGTTCTTTATCCGCTAAACTTACAAAATAAATTGCAATCAAAGATAAAATGAAACCGGGTACAATTTCATAAAGACCGAAAAGCGCAAGTTGTTTCCAAATGATAACAGTCACACCGCCGACAATAATTCCTGCAATGATTCCGTTTCTTGTGGCACGCTTCCAAAACAAACTCATCAAAATGGCCGGACCGAATGCCGCACCGAATCCTGCCCAAGCATAAGCAACCATATCAAGAATAAAAGAATTAGGATTGAAGGCGAGAAAAACAGAAATTGAAGCGATGACCAAAACAGATGAACGTGAAATCCAAATGAGTTCCTTTTGATCAGCGTCTTTACGCAAAACCATATGATAAAAATCATTTGCGAAGGCTGAAGCGGCAACCAATAATTGAGATGAGGCAGTTGACATAATCGCGGCGAGAACTGCAGATAAAACCAATCCTGCAATTATCGGAGGAAACAAATTATTTGTCATAACGAGAAAAACCGTCTCGGCATTTGTTCCTTCAAGAGGAGTCGTCAAATAAACTGCTCCGACCATTCCGACACCGACCGCTGCGGCAAGTGAAATTGTTACCCACGTCATTGCAATATGAGTTGCCTGCGGAATTTCTTTTGTTGAATTTATTGCCATGAATCTTACCAAAATGTGAGGCTGTCCGAAATATCCGAGTCCCCAAGCGAGCAATGAAACAATTTCAATAAATGTTATCATCGTGCCGTCAGATTTCGTCAGAGGATAAAACATTGATTCACGAAAATTTTCGATTGCCGCGATTGTCTCACCAAATCCGCCGAGTGTCATAGCAGCACAGACAGGAACAATTAAAATTGCAAAGAACATCATCACGCCTTGAATAAAATCAGTTCGCGAGACTGCCAAAAATCCGCCGACCAGCGTATAAAATACAACCGAACCTGCTCCGATAAAAATTGCCAATTCATACGGCAGACCGAAAACCGTTTCAAATAATTTTCCTGCAGCAACAAATCCGCTTGAAGCATAAAGAATAAAAAATATCAAAATAAAAATTGCAGGTACTATTCTTAAAAGTCCGCTTGTATCGTGATAACGATTCTGCAAAAAATCAGGCAATGTCAATGAGTTATTCGCCAGTTCTGTATATTTTCTCAATCTCGACGCGACAAGTTTCCAATTTGCAAGCGTTCCGAGTCCGAGACCTACTGCAATCCAGCCGGCGTTTAATCCTTCAATGTAAGCATAACCTGGCAATCCCATTAACATCCAGCCGCTCATATCTGACGCTTCGGCACTCAATGAAGTTACCCATGCACCGAGTTTTCGATTTCCCAAAAAATAATCGCTCATATTTTTTGTTCGGCGATAATAATAAACTCCTATTGCCATCATAAGACCGATATAAAGTATAAACGTATTAATTATAACCAAATCATTTGTCATAATTTCACCTCGAATTTAAATTGAATGAGCTGTGCAGATTGCAACGGCGAGAGCATCGGCAACATCATCAGGTTTCGGTTCTTCTTTCAAATGCAAAAGTTTCGTCACCATGAAAATTATTTGCTGCTTGGACGCTCCGCCGTAACCTGTTACCGATAATTTTATTTCATTCGGCGTGCGCTCTATTATTTTTAAATTATTTTTGACAGCAGAAAGCAAAACTATTCCTCGTGCTTGTCCGACAGGTATCGCCGTCGTCGCATTTCGTCCGAAGAACAGTTTTTCTATTCCCATTACGTCAGGTTGATACTCTTTGATTAAATTGTTAAGTTCATCGAAAATTTTTTCAAGGCGATTCGGCATGGGAGATTTTGAATTTGTCGTAATTGCTCCGTATTTCAACGCCTTCAAATTTCCTTGAACATTTTCAATCAATCCGTAGCCGCAAATCGCAGTACCGGGATCAATTCCCAAAATTATCATTCGTCTGCAAATTCGTAATTGCCGTAAATATTTTGAACGTCATCATCTTCTTCAAGAGCCTCAATAAGTTTTTGCATTTTTTCGGCATCTTTTCCTTCGAGATTGACTGTTGTATCCGGCACCATTGTTATTTCTGCCGACGCGGTTTCAATTCCCTTTTCTGCCAATGCCGATTCAATCGCATCATATTCTTCGGGAGCTGCCGTTATTTCAAAAACGTCATCGTCATTTTCAAAATCTTCCGCGCCTGCATCCATTACTATTTCCATCAATTTATCTTCATCGTCAAAATTTTCTTTTTCGACAACAAAAATTGCTTTTTTATGAAACATCCAGCCGACACAGCCATTTTCGCCGAGATTGCCGCCATATTTGCTGAACAAATGACGAATATTTGCAGCCGTTCGATTGCGATTGTCCGTCAAAATATCAAGCATTAACGCAGAACCGCCGGGACCGTATCCTTCATAAGTAATTTCTTCGTAATTTGCACCGTCAGACGCTCCAAGTCCTTTTTGAATTGCACGATTGATATTGTCTTTAGGAATATTGTTTGCCTTCGCTTTAGTAAGTGCCAATTTCAAACGCATGTTGCCTGTAGGATCTGATCCGCCCATTTTAACCGCAACCGTTATTTCGCGGCTGATTTTCGTCGTTACTGCTCCGCGTATTGCGTCGTTTGCTCCTTTCTTTCTTTTAATGTTTGCCCATTTCGAATGTCCTGACATTTTTTAAAAGCCTCCAATTTAATAAATTATTTATCAACAGGTTTAAAAATTTTACAATGAATTTTTGAGCCGAACTGATTTAATTCTTCATCAAAAATCATTTTGTAATTTTTATCTTTAGAAAGCATAAGAAACGGAATCAATTCGTTCTCCGTCACGAAAATATGAGTAAAATTGTAACGTTTGAAAAATTCCTCATAATCGAGATCGCCTGAGCATAAATCGAAATATTCTTTGATAATACCTTCTTTTTGATTGTTGCTCTTTGAAAAAATTTCGGGTCGTGCGTCAACGTAATATTTCACGCCGCGAAATCCGGCATAACCTCCTTCATTGAATCCCGTCCATAAAATTATATTCTTCGGGGAATCCTGTTCAAGTAAAAAATCGAATGCCGGTTTAAGAGGTTCAATATCTTTTGAGCGATCCTTTGCCTGAAAAATTATTCCGAAAAAAATAAATTGAAAAGTTAAACAAATTGCAATCGGCTTAATACAAATTATCGGCGTTTTACAGTCAAAAATTTTTCCATCGCGTTTGTATGTGAAAATAAAAATTGCCAAAAACAAAATCATCAAAAACATGAAAATTTTATCAATCATCGGAATGAAATTTAAATTTAAATCGGAAGTAGTGAAAAATTTATAAATTTCACCGACACAGAGAAGAAATAACGGCAAAATCATTTTCGGAGTCGTGAAGTTACTCGTTCCCGATGCCAATTTTGAAGCCCAATTTTTGTAAGCGTATGCAACCGGAAAAGTCGAAAGCATAAGAAATTGAAATACGCCGCGATTTATTAAAAATCCCAACAGCATAAACCCGAAAGTCATCAAAAAATATCTTATCGGAAAAATTTTTCTTGAATAAAGCACAATCAAAAAAGTTGAAAAGCCGAAAAATAATTTTCCCAAAGGATTTTGAGAGGAAGGAGGAGCAATTTCTGTGATATGATTGTGAATATCGGGATCATA